>NZ_LZJX01000112.1:0-144063 GCF_001667595.1 Mycobacterium sp. E2989
CTGAGGGTCTTTGCGCTGGCTGTGCTGGCTCGTGGCGGCGATCAAGCGGCGAGCGGGGACCGGGTCCTTGGCGCCCTTGACGTACACCATCTCCGGATCTGAAAGGGTCGCGGCGTCGTCGACCAGCCGCGCGGTCGACTCGCTGAGCATCACCCCGCCCGGCGGCGCCACCGACTCCATGCGCTGCGCCATGCCCACCTGCTCGCCGATGGCCGTGTAACCCAGGGCGCCGGATCCGATCTCGCCGGCGATCACCTGACCCGAATTCAGGCCCACCCGTAGCTGCAGCTCGACCTTGTCCCTGCGCGCGACTTCGCCAGCCACCAGCGCGGCCTCAGCCTGGATCCCCAGGGCTGCCAGACAGGCGCGAAAAGCGTGGTCCTCCAAGGCGATCGGCGCACCGAACACCGCCATGATGCCGTCGCCGGTGAACTTGTCCACCCTGCCGCCGAACCTCTGTACCACCGTCGCCGCGCGCTCGACGAGTTCGCCCATGATCTCGCGGAGCCGTTCCGGACCCACCGCGGCGGCGATATCCATCGAGTGCACGACGTCGGCGAACAGCACGGTCACCTGCTTGTACTCCGCAGCCGCCGGACTGGCCGTGAGCTGCGATCCGCACTCGTCGCAGAACTTGGCGGTGGCGCGCAGTTGAGCGCTGCATGACGGGCAAGCCAGGTTCGACGTCGTCACCGAGCACCACCCATCCAGGTCGTACCACCCCGGCTGTTAACAATAGGGGGCTTGGCGGTGCGAAACCCGGCTATCGGCGCTTTGCTGTAAGCGCCGCGCTACGCCGCGACTAGGGGTCTGGCACCGGATGGTGCGGGTGACCGCTGTGCCGGATGGCCGTGCCGACGAACGGCGCCTTGATGGTGGCGGCCAGGTGATGGCGATAGCGGATCAGCGCGGCGACCGCCACCACGGTGTAGACGGCACAGAGCAGCAGCCGGCCGTGCGTCGAGGCGATCGGGAACTGCACGACGAACAGGCCCAGTAGCGTGCACGCCGCGGCGCGCTGGAAGCGCAGCGCCAACAGCAGCGCGACGCCCATCATGGTTTGGGTGGCGGTCAGCAGCACTTCCTCCACCTGACGCGGGTCGAGCTGCAGCGAGAACCCACCGCCGCCCAGCAGGTGGGCGATCGGTAGCGACCCGATCAGCAGCGTCCACTGGTTGACCTTGGAGGAGATCAGGGTGGCGATGGCCGCGGTGCCCTTGCCCCGGGCGGCGAAGATGGTGGCCACGATGAACTCCGGGGCCTCGGACGCGAGCGGGGCGAGCCACTGGACCAGCAGGAAACGGTCGACGCCCAGCTCGGTGCCCGCGGCGACCAAGTTGTCGGCGAACGGCTTGGCGCATAGCAGGATCACCGCGCCGGACGCCAGGAAGAGGCCGACGACGACGATGCGCCGCCCGCGATCGGGCAGCTCGCCGAGGGCGGCGGCCGTCCCGATCAGATCGGGCTCCTCCACGTCGCCGTGGCTGACCTTGTACAGGTAGAAACCGAACCAGGCCAGCAGCGCCAGCCCCAGGCCGAAATGGATCTGGCCGCTCGCCGGAATCGCGAAGGCGATGACCCCGGCGATCAGCAGGAAGCCGAGTTCGACGCGATTGGTCGGTTGCAGCGCCAGACCTTTGCTGTCCTTGGCACCGGCCTTGCGGGCCACCATGATGCTGACCAACACCACCACCGGCCAACCCAGCCCCATCAGCAACCGGTTCGAGCCCGTCATGTTGGCCGCGGCGTATTGCGTGTACTCGGCGTTGTGGCCGGAGACGTACGCGTAGTACAGGTCGACGGCGTATTCGGGCAGCACCGCGATCAACGCCAGGATCGCGGTCGCCAGCCCACCCGAGACGTCGATCTGCGCGGTCTCCGCCGCCCAGGCCAGCAGGAAGCTCGCCGACACGACGGCGGCCCCATAGATCAACAGGGCAACGACCGGGTCCGGGTGCAGTCCGACGATGCGGATGATCAGCGCGGGGGCGACAAACGCGGCGGTGATCAGCCCCGACCGGGTCAGGGTGCGATGCCGCGACCGCGCTGCCGTCGCGGTGGCGACCGCGGCCCTGTCGCTGGCGAGCATCGTCATCCTTCGATCGGGAGGGGTGGCGAATTGGAACGGCTACTCCGGCTGGATTAGCCGTGCCTAACGCCTTCCCAAACTACCCGCCGAGCGCGTGGCCAGCAACGCCGTCGATCAGGCGGGCGTGGACGCAACCGGACGCATCTTTGCTGGCCAGAAGCGCAGCATTGGAAAGTTAGGCGGTCCTGATTTCGAAGTTTGGCAAACCTTTCGGACCGAAAACCGCCCCTACCCAGTGCGACGCGCCGCGAGCGAGCAGCTTCGCCCTACTTGTCCGGGCCCATCGCCGCCGCCGCGGCCTGTGCGAACAGTTCGACCGCTTGGTTGCGGGTGAGCGACGCCAGCATCTGTTCGGCGGCGCGCATCATGTCGCCGACCATCAGGGTCGGCCCGTTGCCCAGGTTCTCGAACGCTTCCGCGATGACGTCCGGCACGGCCGCCGCGCCCGGCGGCACCTCGTCGAGCGAAGCGATCTGGCCGCGGCTGTGCTCGAGCTGCCGCAGGGCGGGCGTATCGGTCTTGCCCAGGATCAGGCCGAGGACGTCGACGCCCTGGCCGTGCAACTCGGCCCACAGTGCCTCGGCGAAGACCATGTCGAACGCCTTCGTCGCGCCGTAGGCGACCATGTTCGCCCCACCGGCCAGGCCGGCGCCGGAGCCGAACAACACGATCCCGCCCCGCCCGCGCTCCACCATGCCGGCGGCGAAGTGGTGGCACAGCTGCATCGGCACCATGCAGTTGCGCTGAACCATCGCCTCGGCAACTTCGATCGGATTGGCCAGGAACGGTTCGAAGTTCGGGTCGGCGCCCGCGCAGTACACCAGGATGCCGATCTCCAGGTCGGCGGTCGCCGCCGCGATCTCCGCCGCCGCGCCGGGTGCGGCCAGATCGATGGCGAGGGTGCGGGTGCCCGCCGAGGTGTCTTTCTCGATCGCGGCCGCGACTTCGTCGAGTACGGCTTGCCGACGGGCGAGGAGCACCACGTTGACGCCACGCTCGGCGAGCCCGCGGGCGAAGGCCGCGCCCACCCCATCCGAGGCGCCGGCCACCAGCGCCCACGGCCCGTACTTGGTTGCGAACGCCATCTACGGGCTCCCTACTGCGCTCACGCGCACGATGGTGAAGCGTCGCCGTGCGATGCGCCAACCGTCGGCGGTGCGGACGATGTCGTCGTCGTAATAGCCGATCCCGTTGGCGCCGGATTGGTTGTCGGCGAACATGATCAAGGCATCGACGTAGGTGCGCGCCGTCGCCTTATCGCCGTTTACCGTGATGACCTGGTTGGTCAACCGGTGCAGCGTATGGCCCGCCGGGGCATGCGTCTTGTCCATGAAGTCTGTGACGGCGTCGACGCCGCTCCACGCGCCGATCTCGCCGTAGTCGAGTTCGCAGTCCTCGGTGAACACCGTTCGAAACAGCGGCCAGTCACGCCGGTCGATCCCGGTCGCGTAGCGAACGAGCAGATCCGAAATTTGTTGGCGGTCGTCGTTTTCGCTCACGAGACGTCTCCATTCGGGTGGCCGGCCGTTTCACAGCACCACCCCCGCGCAAACGGGTTACTTTCTCGAATAATCGATATAGGATCTCGAATGTTCGCCTAACTCTAAATCGTGCGGTGATGGAGTCAAGCCATTCGCGGATCGACGTCTGCCCCCACTGCCCGGGTACTCGACGTCGTCGAGCTGCTGGCCCGGTCCGGAAACGCGCGGTTGCGGTTCTCCGACATCGTGCGGGAGCTCGATCTCACGCAGGCGACGGCGCACGCCATCCTGAAGACGCTGTGCGACCGGGGGTGGGCCAGCCGCGATCCGGTCGCCAAGACGTTCACCCTCGGCCCCGCGCTGGCCGTCGTCGCGGCGCGAACCGACACCGCTCGGCCGTTGGCGCACGCGGCCCGCGCGGCGGCGCTTCGCCTGTCCCGCGAGGTCGGCTACGCGTGTTCGGTGGTCGAGCGATTCGGGGATTCGCTGGTGCTCACCGCGGTTGAGGGCGAGCCCGCGACCCAGCCCTCCGGGATCCCGGGCGATCGAATCCCGTACGCCCCGCCGTTCGGCGTCGCGCTCGCCGCCTGGGACGACGAGGAGGAACAACGCGCGTGGATCCGCCGCGGTGCGGGCACCAACCCCGACCGCGCCCGGCGACTCGAGCAGGTGTTGCAACACACGCGCGAGCGGGGCTTCGACGTCGACTGGACGACGCCCGCGCTGGCCCAGGCCGCGCAGCTGGTCGGCACGCTGGATAGCGACGAGATGCCGACGCCGGTGCGCCACATCATGGACCAGTTGCTCGTCGAGTTCACCACCATCGGTTTCCTGTCCGACGACAACCCGGGCCGCCGCAAGCAACCCGTGGTGACCATCGCCGCGCCGGTTTTCGATGAACGACACGTTGCCCTGATGGTGGCCGTGCATCCGCTGTGTCCGTTGTCCGCGCGGCAGATTCGGCTCATCGGCGAGAAGCTCACCGCCGAAACGGCGGCGATCACGCAATCGCAACAGAAGGCGGTTAATCGCGCCGGCTAGGTAGTGATACGGATACGGGTTGTCATCACCAAAACCCCTGCGGCACAGCGAGCCTCATCGACGCAGGTCTGCCGACGAGCCGATGCAATCCGGCCGGATGAGGCGCTATGCCTCCTCGCGGCTGGGGACTCCCGCGTCGAAGGCGTTGAGCGTGACGGCAACCATGGAGAAGCAGCCCACCAGAAAGACGATCTCGGCGGCGCCTTGCTCGCCGAACCGCGCGACGGCCCCTCGATAGGTGGTCTCGGGCAGGACACCGCCGCGGTTGAGCGCCGCCGCCATGTCGTACGCGACGCGTTCGTCGTCGGTCAGGTCGGCGGGGCGCTCACCGGCGGCGATGGTGGCGATCTTGTCGTCGGACAGCCCCGCGCGGCGTGCGAAATACTCATGCCCGTAGATCTCGTAGCGCGCCCCGAACTTCGCGGCGGTGACCAGAATGACCAACTGATGGACGTTGCCGGGCAGTACGGCGTGCTCCCATAACGACCTGTTGAGAGCCCAAGCCGGCGAACCAAATTGGGGAAAGTGCAGCCAACCGTTGAACGGCCCGATCAGCGCGCCGTCGCCGCGGTATGCAACGAGTTCGCCGAAGCCGCTGTCGATTACGGCACGCATGTCGGCATAGAGGTCTTGCTGCGCGGCGGTCAAACCGCTCGGCGGCAACAGCGGAAGTCGCACCGGACCTCCTCACGTGATCGCGGTTGTTTCAACCCAGCCAATCCCCCGAATGCCGGCGCGTCCACGACGGGCTTTCGACCAGTGCTAGGTCACGCTTCCTACCGCAGGTAGGGCCGCTTAAGCTCGTCTGATGGAACTGCGGCAGCTGGGCTACTTCGTGGCGGTTGCCGAGGAGTTGCACTTCGGTCGAGCCGCCAGGCGGAAACACATTTCGGGACCGGCTCTCTCCCAACAGATCATCGCCCTCGAACGCGAGTTGGGGGCCGAGCTGTTCGCGCGAGACCGGCGCAGCGTCCGGCTGACCGAAGCCGGACGCACCCTGCTGCCGGACGCGCGGAGGATATTGGCCCTGGCCGACGACGCCAAGCACCGACTGCAGCTGGCGGCGGCCGAGAGCACGCCGGTGCGGCTGGGTTACGTCAGCTGGCTGCCCGACGACATCACCAGCCTGGTTGGGCCCGAGGTGGCGCTGCGGGTCGACGAATGGGTGCTGCCGTCGCACGCGCAGGCCGACCGCGTGGCGGAGGGAACGCTCGATATCGCGCTGGCGTGGGTGACCGCCGAGCAGGTCAAGCAGCGCGGACTGACGGCATACCTGCTACGTGCCGAACCCCTGCAAGCCGTGCTTCCCGGCGTGGGATCACCGGAACCGATTGCCGCGCAACGGGTCAAGGTCCTGGTCGACGCCGACGAGTCGGCATGGTCGTCGTGGAATCGGTTCGCCGAGGAGTTCGCGGCCCACACGGGTGCGCGGATAGTCAGGATCGACGACGGCGGCGTCACCGGTGACGCCTTCTACGCCCACGTGCGCAGGATCGGCGCACCTGTGCTGGCCTCACCGAAGCGACATACCGCGGTGATTCCACCCAGCCTGGGCCAGCGACCCGTCGCCGCGCCGACACCCCTGTGGACGTGGTCGTTGTTGCACCGCCAAGACGACGACCGTTCCGGTGTGCGGGGGCTGGTGGACGCGCTGCTGACGACGGCGCGCGCCCGCGGTTGGCTCGCCCCGCCCACCGACCGGTGGTGGGCTCCTGCCGACGACCCGCACCGCGACGCCCTCGCCTCGGGCGCCGAACTGCGGTAGGAACTCCGGTCGAGCACTGGTAAGAGATCGGTCCTGGACTCCCGTGTCGTTGCCGCGCTTCAGTGGAGGCAACGACGGGAGGACCAAACCCCATGACACAGAACTACGTTGTCGACGATCTTGCCGGCTTCGTCGTCGGCGCCCGCCAAGAGGACCTGAGCGGACAACCCCGGGCCTTGCTGAAACGCAACGTGCTGGACAGCGTCGCCTGCGCCGTCGGCTCGCTGGACGGTGAGCTGATCGCCACGATCCGCGAACACACCGACCAGTTCAGCGGCGTCCCCACCGCGACGCTCGTCGGCGGCGGCCGGGCCTCGGTCGATCAGGCGGCGTTCTTCAACGCGGTCCTGGTGCGCTACCCGGACCTGCTCGACACCTATCTGACGGTGGGCGGACTGTGCCATCCGGCCGACAACTTCGGGGCGATCCTGGCGGTGGCCGAGCACGTCAACGCCACCGGGGCGGATTTCCTACTGGCCCTGGCGGTCGCCTACGAGATCCAATGCCGGTTCAGTGCCCAGGTTCCCGTGATGGCGCGCGGGCTCAATCACGCCCTGCAACTGGCGATGTCGGTCGCGGCGGGATCGGCCAAACTGATGGGGCTCGACGCGGAGCAAACCGCCAACGCGATTGCCGCCGCAACCGCCGACAACGTGTCACTCGCGGCCGTGCACGCCGAGCCGGTCTCGAACTGGAAAGGCATCTCACCGGCGATCACCGGCATGCGCGCGGTGTACACGACGATGTTGGCCGCCCGCGGCGTCACCGGGCCCAAGGCCCTGTTCGAAGGCCCGCACGGCCTGGTGCGGCTCTTCGACCAGCCCATCGACTTTCACACCGACGACCGCACGCTCGCCTGCGTGGAGCAGACCTACCTCAAGCAGTACTGCTCACTTATCCACGGGCAGGCCATCATTGACGCGGTCTTGGCGATCCGCGGCGAAAACGACCTGCGCGGAGAGGACGTCGCGCGGGTGACCGTCGAGGTCTTCCAGGGCGCCTACGACTTCGCCGGCGGGGGCGAGTACGGCGCCAAGGATCACCCGCTGACCAAGGAGCAGGCCGACTACAACCTGAAATATCTCAGCGCGGTGGCGCTGCTGGACGGGGGCGTCGGTCCCGCGCAGATCGAGTCGGATCGCCTGTTGCGCGGCGACGTTCAGGACTTGCTATCCCGGGTCGACGTCAAGCCCGCGCCCGACCTGACCGCGGCCTACCCGCAACGCACCGCGGCCCGCGTGCACGTGGTAATGCGTGACGGGCGGGAATTCAGCCGCGAGCAGAGCGATTACGAGGGGTCGCCCACCCGGCCCATGACGTGGGAGCGCGTCGTCGACAAGTTCGGTTGGCTGGCCGAGCCGTTCTGTGGCGAGACGCTGCGCGACGACATCGTCGCGGCCGTCGATCACCTGGACGAGATCCCCGTCGCGGAGTTCGCCGCGTTGCTCGGCGCGGTCAGCCCAAGCGCCGAACGTCGGCGCAGCAGGGTGCGCTTCTGACCCCGCCCCCTTGCGTGGTGCGCCACGGGCGTTGAATGATCGGCCATGCGCAAAGATCGTGGCATCAATCGGTGGGAGCTGGTCACCTGCGCGATCGCGGGGCACGCCACCTATGCGCCCGAGGAACAGGACCTCGCCGCCCGGTTGAGCGGCACCACCGGACTCGGCGAGGTGTGGCGCTGCCTGCGCTGCGGTGAATTCACCGTGGGCGAGCCGCACGGCCGGGGACGCGCCGAGGATGCGCCGATGATCATGCGCGGCAAGGCTTTACGCCAGGCCATCATCATCCGGACCCTCGCCGTGGAACGCCTGTTCCGGGCGGTGGTGATCGCGCTCGCCGCGTACGCGGTGTGGAAGTTCCGCGGCGCGCGGGGGGCCATTCAGGCGACCCTGGACCGAGACCTGCCGATCTTCCGCGCGGCCGGGTTCAAGGTCGACCAGATGACGATCGTGCACGAGCTGGAAAAGGCGCTGGCGGCAAAGCCATCCACGCTGGCCCTGCTCACCTTGATGCTGGCCGGGTACGCGCTGATCGAGGTCATCGAAGCCGTCGGCCTGTGGTTGCTGAAGCGCTGGGGCGAGTACTTCGCGGTGATCGCCACCTCGGTCTTCCTGCCTCTGGAAATCCACGACCTCGCCAAGGGCATCACGATGACCCGGGTGGTCACCTTCGCCATCAACGTGGCCGCCGTGGTCTACCTGCTGTTCTCGAAACGCCTGTTCGGCCTGCGTGGCGGCCGCGCGGCCTACGACGAGGAACGCCGGGGCGAACAGCTTCTCGACGTCGAAAAGGCCGCGGCGAGCGCCTGACGAGGAAACAACGATGGGCACTTATGCGATCACCGGATCGGCTTCCGGGATGGGCCAGGAGACCGCGCGGCGGCTGAGGGCAGACGGGCACAACGTGATCGGTGTCGACATCAAAGACGCCGACATCGTCGCCGACCTGTCGACGCCGCACGGACGTCAAGGGGCCGCCGACGGCGTTCTGGCGGCCGCGGGCGGCAAACTCGACGGCGCCGTGCTGGCCGCCGGCCTGGGGCCCAGCCCCGGCCGGGACCGGATACGCCAGATCGCCCAGGTCAATTACTTCGGCGTCGTCGAGCCGCTGCTCGCCTGGCGCCCGGCGTTGGTCGCGGCTGAACGCGCGAAAGTGGTGGTCGTGGCGAGCAACTCGTCGACGACCGTGCCCCTCGTCCCGCGCCGAGCGGTCAAGGCGTTGCTCGCACACGACGCTGACAAGGCCCTGCGGTCGGTGCGGCCGTACGGACCGGGCGCGCCGACGATGATCTACGCGGCGTCGAAAATCGCCGTCAGCCGGTGGGTGCGGCGACACGCGGTGCTGCCGGAGTGGGCGGGTTCGGGCGTCCGGCTGAACGCCCTGGCGCCCGGAGCCATCATGACGCCGTTGCTGCAGGAACAACTCGCGAATCCAAGGCAGGCCAAAGCCGTTCGGTCCTTCCCGGTCCCGATCGGGGGCTTCGGCGAGGCGCGGCACATGGCCGACTGGATGTGTTTCATGCTCTCCGATTCCGCCGAATTCCTCTGCGGGAGCGTCGTGTTCGTCGATGGCGGGACCGACGCGTATTTCCGTGCCGACGATTGGCCGAAAGCCCTACCCGTGCGCGCGTTGCCGGGCTACCTGCGCCGCTTCAGGCGTTCGTGACACCCGTCGGGTGTGGGCCTCGCCACAATGCGGCTTTTCGTGGCGTTAACCCCGGCGCGGCGCATGCGTAAAGCGACCCCGGTGGAATTCAATGGATCGGCGCACAGGCCGAACAGACGAAGGATCGAAACCGTGGCGACACTGCCGTCTTGGATCAGCCAGCACCCGCCCCGTCTCGCCGTGGTGACGCCGCTGAAGGCGCGCGCCTGTCACGCGTTGCACGCGGTGCTGCGCAGCGAATCACCCCGCCCCGGCGTGACCCTCATGCGGCGGGGCGCCGAGCGCTGCTGACGCCGCCGCCTACCGCGGCGCATCGGCTGAACCCGTCGCGCGCTCGCGTTCCCGTCGACGCGCCCGCGAGGCGCGCAGATTGGCGGCGTTGCCGCACGTCTTGACGTCGTGCCACACCCCGCTGTTGTTCTTTGAGCGGTCGTAGAACGTCGACGCGCAGCGGTGGTTGTGGCACTGCTTTAGCCGCCGCCAGGTATCGGCGTGCTGGCTGAGCAGAATCTCGGCCCACAGCGCCGAGGCGAGCCAACGCCAGCCGGTGCCGGCGGGGTCCAGCCGCACCTCGCCGGCGTCGGATATCCGCAGGGATGCGGGAACCGGGCCGCCATCGCGTCCGCTCGCGGGCTCACCCGCGACCAGTGAGCCGATCCTGGACCGCAACGCGCGCAGCCTGGCCAGGTCCGTCTCGCCCAGCACGGGCGGGGGCAGCTCCACGCCGCGCGCGGCCGACCAGGCGCGCACCGCGCCCGCCACCCAGTCGCGGGCGAGCGTGGGGTCGGCGAGCAGGTCCGGCCCGTATCCCGCGATGTCCCTCGTGTTGAGGAAGTCGTGCACCAGGGCCAGCCCGCCCGGCGCCGGGGCTATGCCGTAGCGCTGTGACGCAGACCATGAAATAGACATAACTAAAAGATACTTGCATATGTCATCGCCGGCAACTACGGTGACAGAATCAAAGTCGCTACACATACGTCAAGGAGTGCGGATCATGGTAAACATCAAGGGGTCGACGGTTGTGGTCACCGGCGGGCAGCGCGGGCTCGGCAAGGCCATCGTGGACGAGTTCTTGCGGCGCGGCGCGGCCAAGGTGTACGCGACGGCGCGGGCGCCGAAGCGCAGTGATGACCCCCGCGTGGTCAGCCTGGAGTTGGACGTGACCAGGCCGGAGTCCGTTGCGGCCCTGGCTATCTCGGCGCCGGACGCCGAGATCGTGATCAACAACGCGGGCGTGCTCAGCGGGCGCAAGCTGCTCGACAGCGACATCGAGGACGTGCGCGCGGTGTTCGAGACCAACTACTTCGGTGCGCTTCGGGTCGCCAAGGCGTTCGCGCCGATCCTGGCCCGCAACGGTGGTGGCGCCCTGGTCGACATCGCCTCGATCCTGTCCTGGATGCCCGGCTCCGGCGCCTACGGTGACTCCAAGGCGGCTCTGTGGTCGACGACGAACTCGCTGCGCATCGAACTCGAGAAGCAGGGCACCCTGGTCGTCGCCGCGCACCTCAGCTTCACCGACACCGACATGGCCGCCGGCTTCGACGCGCCCAAGAACGACCCGCGTGAGGTCGCGCGCGCCATCGTGGACGGCATCGAACGCGACGAGGCCGAGGTGCTGGCCGACGACGACACCCGCTACGTCAAGGCCGCGCTGTCCGGACCGGTCGAGGCACTGCCCCGGATGCCCTGACCTGCCGGACGCATGAAGGTCTGCCCGAAGGCAGATCCCCGTCTTAAGACGGTGGGTCAATCAGGCCCTTGCGGATGGCCTCGCCCAAAAATGGGCTTGCTGCACTTCGGGCAGACCACCGGGTTACCCGGCACCCACCACGCTCGCACCGGTCCGGCGGCGCTTCGACGGCCGAAGGTCCTCAATCCTTCGGTCGAAGGTCACAATCCATCGGGGCGCCGCGGCCGGTCGACGTGTTTGGATAGCGATATGTCCGACATGGAAGCCGAACGCATCGTGAGCGCCACCCGCGTGATCGCGGCCAACGCCGCCCGGATCTTCGAGCTGATCGCCGATCCCGCTCGCCAGCCCAGCTGGGACGGCAACGACAACCTCGCCTCGTCGGCCCCCGGACAACGCGTCCGTGGCGTAGGCGACGTGTTCAAGACGACGCTGACCAACGGCGCCGTGCGCGAGAACCACGTGGTGGAATTCGTCGAGGGCAGCAAAATCGCTTGGCGCCCCGCGGAACCCAGGAAGGAACCGCCCGGTCACCTCTGGCGTTGGGAGCTCAGCCCGGTGAACGCCGAACTCACCACGGTGACCCACACCTACGACTGGACGGCGCTGACCGATGCCACCCGCATGGAGCGCGCTCGCGCGACGACGCCGGACATGTTGCGCGAATCCATCGACCGGCTCGCGGTTGTCGCGCAAACCCCCGATGCGGGAGGGCAAGCCTGACATGGCCCTCCCCCCACCGGGCGACGACCGCGCGGCCATCATCACCGGCGCTTCGTCGGGCATCGGCGAACAGTTCGCTCAAATCCTCGCCCGGCGCGGCCACCACGTCGTGCTGGTCGCCCGCAGCGCCGACCGACTCGAGGCGCTCGCCGGGCGGCTGGGCGAGCGAGCGCACCCCCTACCGGCCGACCTGTCCGACCGAACGGAACGAGCCGCCCTGCCCGACCGCATCTCGGCCCTCGGGCTGGTGCCCGACATCCTGGTCAACAACGCCGGGTTCTCCACCCTGGGCGTCGTGGCGAAATCCGTTCCCGCACAAGAGGTCAACCTGGTCGAGGTCGACGTGGCGGCCGTCGTGGACCTGTGCAGCCGGTTCCTGCCGGGCATGGTGGACCGCCGTCGAGGCGCCGTGCTGAATGTGGCGTCGGTGGCCGGCTTCGGGCCGCTGCCCGGCCAAGCGGCGTATGGCGCCGCCAAGGCGTTCGTGCTGTCCTACACGCACAGCCTGCGCGGTGAGCTGCGCGGCACCGGAGTCGGCGCGACGGCGCTGTGCCCGGGGCCGGTGGACACCGGGTTCGGGGAGGCGGCCGGCTTCTCCAAGGAGGAAGCCGAGGCCGCCCTGCCGCGGGTGATGTGGGTGCCCGCCGACCAGGTGGCGCAGGCCGGGATCGACGGGCTGGCGGCCGGCAAGGCGGTCGTCGTTCCGGGTCGGGTGAACCGCGTGGCGGCGGCCCTGTTCCGGGTCACGCCGCCCGAACTGCTGTTGCCGCTGCTGACGCGGGGTCACCCCGCGATGAAAAAGCAATGAGGCGAGCCTGATTCAGCCCTTCTTGCCGCGCACCCATTGAACCGTGCCGTAGTTCTTCACCCGCACGCTGACGAATCCGTGGTCTTCCAAGATGTCGCCGATCTCGTCGTCGTCGAAGACGTGCGCGCCGACGTTCGGCAGCTTCTGGAACAGCCGCGCGGCCGGGCCGACGGTGGGCACCATCACGGCCAGCCTGCCGCCCGGCCGCAGCACTCGCGCCATCTCGCCGAGCGCTATCGCGGGGTGCGGGATCAGTTGCAACACGGCGGTGGAGATGACCGCGTCGACCGTGTCGTCGCGCAGCGGAAGTCGTTGCGCGTCAGCCTTGATGAAGCCGACCTGGGGCCCCGCTTCGTTGCGGACGGCGCGCGCGAGCATGGGCTCGGAGATGTCGATGCCCAGGGCCAGCCCGTCGGGGCCGGCCGCGCGTGCCAGCGACGCGGTCACGTTGCCGGGCCCGGATCCGACGTCCAGCGCGATGCCGCCCGGCGGGATGTTCAGCCACTCGAGCGGGGTCTGCCAGGCGCTGATCAGCCGCCGCGACAGGGCCTGGGCGTTGTCGTAGAGCATCGACCCGATCGGTGACGCCCACGCCGCCTGGATCGGCCCGGTGTTCCTCGCGACGCCGTCGGCCTCGGCGGATTCGGCGCCCAACAGATCGAGGTAGCCCTTGCTCACGTCGGGATCCGCCGGTGGTTCGGCGAGCAGTTCCAGCGCTCGCCGCAGGGCGGGCGGCAGCGAGATGTGCACGTCGGTCATGCGTACTCCTTCGGCGAAAAGCCAAGCTGTAGGCCGGAATCGAGGCCCACCGGCAGCCTACGCCGAGCCGCGCTTGGTCACCGCCCTGACGATCGCGTGCTCGCGCACCAGGGAGTACAGCCGCCACTGGCCGGGCACGCCCTTGAGCGCGCTCTCGCCGCGATCATCGAAGCGGTGTCGCGATCCGGTGACGATGTCGCGCAGCGTGGAGGACACCAGCACTTCGCTGGGGCCGGCGAGCGCGGCGACCCGCGCGCCGATGTGCACGGCCATGCCGGCGACGTCGTTGCCGCGCACCTCGACTTCGCCGGCGTGGATGCCCACCCGCACCTCGATGCCCAGCACTCGGACCGCGTCGACGATGGCGTCGGCGCACGCGATCGCGGCGCTCGGGCTGCTGAACGTGGCGACGAATCCGTCTCCGGCCGTGTTGACTTCGCGCCCGGCGAACCGCTGCAGCTCGTGGCGCACCAGGGTGTCGTGGTTGTCCAGCAGGTCGCGCCAGCGGTGGTCGCCGAGGATCGCGGCCCGCTCGGTGGAGCCGACGATGTCGGTGAACACGATCGTGGTGAGCAGGCGCTCGGCATCGGAACCGCCGCGCACGCCGGTGATGAACTCCTCGATCTCGTCGAGCATGGGCGCGGTGTCGCCGACCCAGTACAGGGTGTCCCCGCCGGGGCACTCGACGAGGCGCGCGCCGGGGATGTGCTCGGCGAGGTAGTGCGCGTGCTCGACCGGGCTGAAGTCGGGGTTGTCGCGATGCAGGATCAGGGTCGGCACGGCGATGCGGGGCAACCGGTCGCGGACGTCGCCCTCCCTGACCTTGTTGATGAACGCGCGGGCCATGCTGGGTGACGCGGCCCGGTTGCCGGCCATGTCCCACCACGCGCGGAACGCGTCGTCGCCCGCCACGGACGGGGCGATGATGCCCAGCATGTCGAAGCCCTGCTCGACGGCGTCGGGCTCCATCCCGACGGTCGTGAATTGATCCGCGTCCGCGAGTTCCGCACCGATCGGGTAATCGGGGCCACGCAGCGTGCGGGCCGCGCCGTTGGCGATGACCAGGCTGGTCACCCGCTCGGGATGGTCGGCCGCCAGCACGATCCCGGCCAGCGAGGTGAAGCCCGGGGCGAAGATCGTCGCCCGCTCGCATCCCACCGCGTTCATCACCGCTATCGCGTCCTGCGCCCACGACTCCGGGCCCAGCATGTCGGACGGGACCCGCGACGACAGGCCGATGCCGCGCTGGTCGAACCGGATCACCCGGCAGAACGAGGCGAGCCGGCGATGAAAGCGGTACATCGACGGCTCGAGGTCGACGCAGTCGATCGGGATCAGCGGGCCCGGCAGCACGAGCAGGTCGATCGGACCATCGCCGAAGACCTGGTAGGCGATGTCGATCTCGCCGCAAGTGGCGTACCGGGTCCGCGGAGCCGCGGAACTCCCAGCCACGCATTCAAGGCTAGTGCAGGCCACCGACAGGCCGGAACCGGTCAGCGGCGGATGACCGGCACCAGATAGCGGGCGGCGTACTCCCGGACGGCCGCGGGATCCGCCGTGTCGAGCCGGTCGGTGGGGAAGACGATGATGCCGAGCGCGACGCGCAGCAGGATGTCCGCGATGTCGGCCAGGTCGCGGTCGGGAATGGCGGACCCGCACCGGCGCAGGGTGTGGGCGATGCCGTCGGCGAACTGGCCGATGGGGAAGGCCTGCGAGCGGGAGAACATGCCGAGCAACTCGGGCTCGCTCTCGGCGATCCGCGAGTACAGCGGCGAGTCGTGGACCAGGCGGACGCCGAGCGCGAACGCCTCGACGACGGCCTGCTGCGGGTCGCAGCCGGCGGTGGCCCGGTCCAGCGTGGTGAAGAACGCCTCGGCCTCGCGCCGCACGACGTGCCCGAACAGGACGTCCTTGGTGGGGAAGCGCCGGTACACGGTGCTGCGGCTGACTCCGGCCCGGGCGGCCACGTCTTCGATGTTGGCCCGGCGCACGCCGTAGGTCTCGAAGACGGTGCGGGCGGTGTCCAAAATCGCGCGCTCGAGCTCGGAGGCTTCGGCGAGGTTGCCGTCAAGGCTGTGGCTCCGCATGGCCTGACGACCCCCATGGCAATCTCGACACCAGATTTGACACAAAGATACGCATTTGTTTCTCTGGTTCACAACTTGGGTGCGGGGGCGAGGAGTCGGGATGACAGCGCAGCGGGACTTCGACACCGGCGTGCGGGAGGCGTTGCCGATGCCGGTCGACGACACCGACGACGTTGCGCGGCTGGGGCCCGAGTCGCTGATCTGGAAGTTCTACGGGGACAACCGCACCCAGTTCTTCGGATTCCAGCGCACCGCCGGTGTGGAGAACTGCATCGAACAGCTCGCCCAAGGCGTGCTCGACCACTCGGTGGTCTTCAGTGACACGCTGGGGCGGGCCAAGCGGACCGCGCCGCCGCTGATGAAGACCGTCTACTCCGACGAACCCCGCGAGTGGGGACGCAAGGTCCGCGACTTCCACACCACGATCAAGGGGACCATCGCCGACGGCTCGAGGTACCACGCGCTCAACCCCGAACTGTTCTACTGGGCGCACGCCAGCTTCGTCGACCAGGTCATCTACAACACCGACACGTTCATCCGCCGCCTCTCGGATGCGGAGAAGGAGCGAATCTTCAACGAGGGCAAGGTGTGGTACGGCCTCTACGGGGTCAGCGACCGCGCCCAACCGCAGACTTACGACGAGTTCCTCGCCTATTGGGACGAGATGCTCGAGCGGTTCGTCCCGCACAAGACCGTCTTGTACGGCACCGGTTACATCCGGAAGGGCATCCCCGGCCCGCGCTGGCTGCCGAAGCCGGTTTGGAAGGTGTTGTCCGCCCCGCTCAACGCCTACACCCGCCTGGTCTTGGTGGGGACCATGCCGCCGCAGATGCGCGAGGTCTGCCAGCTGGAGTGGAATGCGAAGAAGGAGAAGCGGTTCCAGCGGTTCGCCGCCGCCATGCGCGCGCTCAACCCACTGATCAACCGGCTGCCCGTCGGCGCGATCTACACGCCGTGGGCCGCCGAGGCGTGGCGACGGGCGGGCGTCGACCCGCGCCGACTGCACAACCGCGCCGCCTAACCGATGCGCAGCAGCCGTTCGGCGTTGCCGTGCGCGATCTTCTCCCGATCGGCGGCCGGCAGCGTCGTCCGCTCGAACCCGTCGACCGCCTCGCGGGACGACTCGTAGGGGTAGTCGACCGAGAACATCAACGCGTCGGCCCCCACTTCCAGCACCGCTCCCAGCATGACGGCCGGCGAGAAGACCCCGCTGTTGGTGAAGACGATGTTGGTGCCGAGGTAGGCCGACGGCGCGCGCGCCAGCGTGGTGGTCGTCGCGACCGTCGCATACCGGGAGTCCAGCCGGCTGCGCTGAAACGGCAGGAACTCGCCCATGTGGCCCAGGATCAGCGTCGCGCCGGGATGCCGATCGAAGACGCCGCCGAAGAGGATGCGCAACGCGTGCCCGCTCACCTCGGCCGCCCAACTCCAGGTCGCGCCGTACAGTTCCGGACGGCCATCGATGACCCGCCAGCGATCCGCGGGCGGCGCGCCCGGGTGTAGATAGAGCGGCACGCCAAGGGATTCCACCGCCGACCACAGTTCGTCGTAGGCGGGCGCGTCCAAATAGCGCCCGCCCGGCCCGCTGATGCAGTCGTTGACCAGCGCCCCGCAGAACCCGTCCTGGGTGACGGCGCGCTCCAGCTCGGCCGCCGCGGCGGCGGGGTCCTGCAGCGGTAGGGCCGCGAACCCGCGGAACCGATCGGGATGCTGGGCAACGACTTTCGCGAGGTAGTCGTTGGCGAACCGCGCGTCCCCGCGGGCCCGCTCGGCATCGAGGTCGACCTGCAGGCCCGGCGACGTCAGGGACAACACCTGGATGTCGATGCCCGCGTCGTCCATCTCCGGCAGGCGGTATTCGGTGAAGTCGGACAGCCGGCGCTCGTACTCCTCACCGATCCCGGGGCGCAGCAACCGCATCAACTGCTCATGGGCCGGCCGCAGCTCGGCCAGCTCGGGAATGAAGAAGGCCTCTTCCAGGGCGATGTACCGCATCGGTCCCCTTGCTCTCGCGGGTGGCACCACAGTCTATTTGCGCCGGCGCACCGGGTGCGAGTGGCCGTGCGCTGAACACGGGGTGCACACGGTTGAAACTCGCTGTGAAGTAAGCGAATAGGCGCACCGGTGCTTGGCGAGCCGGTGCGGATGGGCGAGGATCGGTGGCATGGCCGCTGTCGATTTCTCGCTGCTGGACGTGCCGCGATCCCGGCCCGTCGAGGATCCCGAGGCCTACCTGCGCGCGGCGATCGCCTGGCACTTCGGTGAAGACACCGGTTCCCCGTTCTGGTTGCGGGCCGCGGCGACGCTGGACTTCGACCCGATCGCCGACGTGCGCGACTTCGCCGATCTGCGACTTTTTCCCAACCTGGTCAACGAATTGCGCGACGCGCCGGTGGAGGACCTCATCCCGCGCGGCTACGGCGACCCGCCGCCGGTGCCCCTGATCTTCGAATCCGGCGGCACCACGGGCGCCCCGAAACGGACTGCGCAGCTTCCGGATTGGGTTGAGCAGGTGGTGCGCTGGCAGACCGAGGACTTCGCCGCCGGCGGGTTCCAGCGCGGCCGCGGCTTCCTGTGCCTGATGCCGAGCGGGCCGCATGGGGTGGGCTATTTCTCGCGGTTGGTCGCCGAGCGGCTCGGCGCAATCTTTCACGCGATCGACATCGATCCGCGCTGGGTCAAGAAGATCGCCGCCCGCGGCGCGGCATCCGAAGTCGCCGCCTACATCGACCATGTCGTCGAGCAGGCCGTGTTCGTGTTGCGGACGCAGAACGTCGCGAACCTGCACACCACCCCGCCGTTGCTCGAGGCCATGGCCCGCGACGACCGCGTGGTCGACCTGCTGAACGACAAGATCCGCTACCTGTTGCTCAGCGGCGCGCACGTGGACGCCGACACTCTCGACCTGTTGCGCGGCATCTTCCCGGCCACCACGATCACCATTGCCTTCGGCAGCACGATGGTGCTCTCCCAAGCGGTGACCCGGACGGCCGACGACGACGCGTTCGTCTTCGACCCGCGGACACCGTACGTGGTGTTCTGGGTGGTCGACCCCGACACGGGGGACCGGGTGCCCTACGGTCAGACCGGCCAGGTGGTGATGAACCACATCAGCAAGGGCATGTTCATCCCCAACAACCTCGAACGCGACCTGGCGGTCCGCATGCCCGGGCCGGCGGGGGAGCTCAGCGACTCGGTCGCAGCGGTGCGGCCGGCGAGCACCTTCGAGGGCGAGCCCGTCATCGAAGGCGTGTACTGAGCATGGCGGGCGAACGGACCGGCGTCGCAGCCGATTTGGTGTCGATCGACGCGCTCGGCCCCGGCGGGGAATACCGGACCCGCCGCCGCGAGGTCATCACCAGTACCGCCGGCGCCGCCGTCGCCGAGCTGAGCCTGGTGCCCCCGCTGTACGTCGCGCGGACCCTGGCCGCCCAGCGCAAGGCGCTGCCCCTCCCGGTCGCGCGGCGCGCGGCGGCACTGTCACGCGCCGCCGCCATCTTCGCGGACGGGGTGATCGCCGGCCTGGACTTCGAGGCGTATGTCGGCCTCGCCAGCCGGATTTCGGGGCTGCCCGTCGCGGTGGCCCGCGCCGGGGCGCGCGGGGTGGCCGACGCCGTCGGCGGTGCCTTCGACGCGGTCCGCCCGGCCCGGCCGGTGGGCGCCGCGCTCGATTGGCGCGAGGAGGACGCCCGCCGCGGCGGCGCGGTATGGGCGCGACGCGGGGAGGTGTTCGCGGTGCAGGCCGCCGGAAACGGTCCCGGTGTGCACGGGCTGTGGCCGCAGGCGCTCGCCCTCGGCTACCGGGTGGCGGTGCGTCCGTCCCGCCGCGAACCGCTGACCGCGCACCGGCTGGTGCATGCGTTGCGGCGGACGGGTTTTCGGCCCGAGGACGCCGTGTACCTGCCGACCGACCATGCCGGCGCCGATGAGCTCATCCGGTCGGCCGACCTCGCGATGGTGTACGGGGGTCAGCCCGTGGTCGACAAGTACGCCGACGACCCGGCGGTGATCGTGAACGGGCCGGGACGCGCAAAGATTCTGATCACCGCCGACCGCGATTGGCGCGACCACATCGACGTCGTCGTCGACTCGATCGCCGGCCTCGGGGGCATGGCGTGTGTGAACACCACCGCCGTGCTGTACGAGGGCGATCCCACGCCGCTGGCTGCGGCCATCGCCCGGCGGCTGGCGGCGATCGAGCCGCTTCCCGCCGACGACGAGCGCGCGATCCTGCCCACCCAGCCCCTCGAACAAGCCCGGGCCCTGGCGGACTACCTGGCGGCCCGGGCCGAAGGATCGACGCCGCTCTTGGGCGCCGACCAGGTGGTCGCCGACCTCGGCGACGGCCACGCCGCGCTGCGACCGGCCGTGCACCTATTGCCCGAACCGGCGGACGCGCTCAACGTCGAGCTGCCCTTCCCGTGCGTCTGGGTGGCGCCGTGGTCGCGGGGCGCCGGGCCGGAACCGTTGCGGCACTCACTGGTGGTCACCGCGATCACCGGCGACGACAGCCTGGTCGACGAGCTGCTCGCCGAGCCGACCATCGCCAACGTGTACGTCGGGCCCCACCCCACTTGGCACGCGGCGCCCGGAATCCCGCACGACGGGTTCCTGGCGGACGCCCTGATGCGCACCAAGGGGGTCATCGGGGACTAGCCGGGGCTCAGCTTCCGAAGCCGCCCCTACCGTTGGCGACCGAAGCGGCCCCGCTGGTGCCCGCGTCGAGGTGGCTGGACGCAAAGGCGACGCCCTTGTCGATCGTGGCGCCGTCGTCGGCGTAGGTGTTGTGCGCGGAGAAGTTCATCCCGTCGGAGCAGACGGGGTCTTCGGTGGCGCAGACCTTGATCGTCTTGTCCTGGAACGTCGGTCCGATCACGACGGGGGGCTCGCCGAGGAAGTTCATCGCGCGGACGTTGGGCATGCCGAACAACACGACCGAGGAGACGTGGCTCGCGATTGACGGGTCGAGGGGCTTGGGCACGGTGTTGGGGTCGATGCCGTCGGGGACGCTGGGCGAGGTGACGAAGCCCATCACGGCCGCGCCCTGGGAGTAGCCGCCGAGCACCATCTTGGTGTTGGGGCACTCGTGGGCCATCGAAACGACATGCGCGCCCGCATCTCTGACACCGTCGATGCCGGTGTCCCACTGGTCGCTGGCGGGGTAGTTGACGGGGTAGACGTCGAAGGACTTTGACCCGACCCGCGAGTGCAGGGCGTCGACGAAGGCCTGCCCGGTGGGGCCGACGCCGGGGGCTTCACCCGTGCCGCGGGCGAATACCACCTGAACGTCCGGACATTGGGCGGCGGCGCTGGGGATGACGGAACCGGCGAGGGCCGAGGCGCCGAGGGCGGACGCCGCGGCCACCGCCGGAGAAAGGAAACGAGCTATTTGACGTGCGATCATGCCGCAATTGTGCCCATCCGATCCCACGGCTAAACAGGAGAAAGCCTGGAAATTACTGGGAATTCACACAAGCCCGTCGAACTCGGGTGACGCGGGCCGAGAAGCGTTGCGCGCGACCCTCATCCGCGGCTTCGACGGCCGCCGCTGCGGCGCCCGGGCCGAGCGGGACGCAGAACGCCGGGGCGGGGTGTGCACCGGGACGGCGATGTGGTCTGCTAATTGTGACGAGTCGAGCGCACGGTGAAGCCATCCGCCGGTCCTCGACACGAGTGAATGCGGCGGCAGAGTTGAACGCAATAGTGCAGGCCCTCAACGCGGTCACGGACCACGTGGCCAATCCGGCGCGGGTATCGGATCCCGACAGGCTGCGCCGAGCGGTCAGCGGCAAGACCGCCCTGGTGACCGGCGCCTCCTACGGAATCGGCGAGGCGACCGCCCGCAGGCTGGCCGCCGCCGGGGCCACCGTGCTGGCGGTGGCCCGCTCCGAGGACCGGCTGGGCGACCTCGCGGCGTCGATCAACGCCGCCGGCGGCCGGGCCGTCGCCTACCCGACCGACCTCACCGACGAGGCGGCCATCAACGCGCTGACCAAGGAGATCACCGAGGAGCACGGCGCGCTCGACATCGTGGTGAGCAACGCCGGCAAGTCGTTGCGCCGGTCGCTGCATCACCAGTACGACCGGCCGCACGACTTTCAGCGCACCATCGACATCAACTACCTCGGTCCCATCTGGCTGCTGCTGGGACTGCTGCCGGCCATGCGCGAAAGCGGCGGCGGGCACATCGTGAACGTCTCCAGCGTCGGCGTGCGCGTCGTGCCGGGGCCGCAGTGGGGCGCTTACCAGGCGTCGAAGGGGGCGTTCGACCGGTGGCTGCGCAGCGTGGCGCCGGAACTGCACGCCGACGGCGTGGAGGTCACCTCCGTCTACTTCGCCCTCGTCCGCACCCGGATGATCGCGCCCACACCCCTGTTGGGCCGGCTGCCCGGCCTGTCGGCCGACCAGGCCGCCGACGCGATCGCCAAGGCGGTCATCGAGCGGCCCCGCAGCAACGAACCCTCGTGGATGTTGCCCGCCGAGCTGGCCTCGGTGCTGTTGGCCGGGCCGGCCGAACGCGCGGCCCGGCTGTGGTACCGCCGCTTCTTCTCGGATTCCGGGGCCGGCGAGGCCGGGCGATGAGCGGGGAAGGCCTGGCCGGCACCGCGGCCCGCGCACTGCTGCGGTCGCGGCTGCTGACCCCGCCGTCGCCGCTGGCCACCCTGCGGCTGATCGGTGAGGCGCGCCGGGGCGGCACCAACCCCTACACGCTGCTGGCCGTGACCGCGACGCGCTGGCCCGACCGCGCCGCGATCGTCGACGACGACGGCGTCTGGGACTATCGCGAGCTGCGCTCGGCCACCGATGCGCTCGCGCGCCGGTTGACCGGCGCCGGTGTGGGACCCGGCGACGCGGTGGGCGTGATGTGCCGCAACGGACGGGGGTTCATCGCCGGGGTCTTCGCGGTCGCCCTGGCGGGCGCCGACGTGGTTCTGGTCAACACCGACTTTCGCAGCGACGCACTGGCGTCCGCGATGAGCGCCCACCGGATCACCACGATGATCGCCGACGACGAATTCGGCGAACGCGCCCGCGCCGCGGACGAATCGGTGGTCCTGATCGACCCGGCGACGGTCACCGCCGAGGAGGGTGGCCCGCGGCCCGACGTGGCCGCGCCCGGCCGGATCGTCCTGCTCACGTCGGGCACCACCGGAACACCCAAGGGGGTGCCGCGCTCCCCGCAGCTGCGTTCCGCGGTCGGCGTGTGGGTGACCATCCTCGACCGCACCGGCCTGCGCACCGGGTCGCGAATCTCGGTGGCAATGCCCATGTTCCACGGGCTCGGGCTGGGCATGCTGATGCTCACCGTGGCCCTGGGCGGCACGGTGCTCACCCAGCGCCAGTTCGACGCCGAAGCCGCGCTCGCGCAGGCGTCGCTGCATCGCGCCGACGCGTTCACGGCGGTGCCGATCGTGCTCGCCCGCATCCTCGACCTGCCCGAGCGGGTGCGGGCCCGCAACCCGGTGCCCTATCTGCGGGTGGTGATGTCGAGCGGGGACCGGCTCGACCCCACCCTGGGGCAGCGGTTCATGGACGCCTATGGCGACATCCTCTACAACGGTTACGGTTCCACCGAGGTCGGCATCGGGGCGCTGGCCACCCCGGCGGAGCTCCGCGACGCGCCCGAGACCGTCGGGAGGCCGGTGGCCGGCTGCCCGGTGCGCATCCTCGACAAGAACGGCAGGCCGGTCGGCCCGCGCGTCACCGGGCGCATCTTCGTCGGCGGCGAGCTGGCGAGCGAGGGCTACACCGGCGGCGGCGCCAAGGACGTCGTCGACGGCATGACCAGCACCGGCGACATGGGCTACCTCGACGACGCGGGCCGGCTGTACATCGTCGGACGCGAGGACGACATGATCATCTCCGGCGGCGAGAACGTCTATCCCCGCGCGGTCGAGAACGCGCTGTCCCAGCACCCCGCCATCGCCGACAACGCGGTCATCGGCGTTCCCGACGAGAAGTTCGGTCATCGGCTGGTCGCCTTCGTGGTGCTGCAGCCGGGCAGCGGCACCGACCCGGCCGAATTGCGGGAGTACCTCAAGGGCAGGGTCTCCCGCTTCGAGCAGCCCCGGGACATCACCGTCGTCGACAGCATCCCGCGCAATCCCGCGGGCAAGGTCGTGCGCAGGGAGTTGTCGGGCTAGCCGCCCCGAAAGCCTCAGTCCCGCTTGGGTTCCAGGGCCGTGACCTGCTTGGCCAGCCAATTGGGCGCCAGCACCGAGATGACGGTGGCGCCCGCGGTGGCGCCGATGACGCCGCTCCAGGCGACGGGGCCCAGCGGCGTGCAGCCGAAGAACTGGCTGACGCCCGGGGTCTGCACGATCGCGACCAGCACCCCCGCGCTGCCGAGCGCCGTGCCCAGCACGAGCGGGCTGTGGCGCCGGGTCAGCAGGGTCTGCGCGAGCTGCGTGCTCACCAGCGCGGTGAGTCCCATCGTCGACGTGCGGCGCTGCGTGCCCGGCGTCCAGCGGCCGATGGCCCAGGCGGCGGTGGCGCCGGCGGCGGTGACGGCGCCCCGGGTGACGATCTGGCGCATCAGCGGCGCGTCGAGGGAGGGCGAGGGCCCGGAGAGCGTCGCCAGCTGGAAGGCGCGATGCAGCTCCTCGGCGTCGCGGTCCACCCCGTCCTCGGTCTCCTCCGGCTCGGGGTATTGCGGGGTGACGGCGACCGCGAGCGCGGGGAACATGTCGGTGAGCAGGTTGACCAGCAGCAGCTGGCGGGTGCCCACCGGCGCGCGGCCGGTGCCCAGCGCGGTGCCGATCAGGGTGAACAGCACTTCGCCCACGTTGCCGCCGACCAGGATGCTGACCGCGTCCCGGACGCCGCCCCACATCCCGCGGCCCTCGACCAGCGCGTCGAGCAGCACGCCGAGGTCGTCGTCGGTGAGCACGATGTCGGCCGCCCCGCGCGCGGCGGAGGAGCCGCGGCCGCTGACGCCGACGCCGACGTCGGCCATCCGGATGGCGGCGGCGTCGTTGGCCCCGTCGCCCACCATCGCGACCGCCTGCCCGGAGGCCTGCAGCGCCGCAACGATCTGCACCTTCTGCTCCGGGCTGACCCGCGCGAAGACCTGCACGTCGGCGGCGACCTTCGCGCGCTCCTCCTCCCCGAAGGCGGCGAGTTCCGCGCCGGTGATTTCGCGCGCGTCCGCGGGCAGCCCCAGTTGCCGGGCGATGGCGCGCGCGGTGATCGGGTGGTCGCCGGTGATCAGCACCACCCGCCGGCCGGCCTCCACCAGCGTCTCGATCAGCGGCCGCGCGGACGGGCGGGCGGTGTCGGCCAGCCCGACGAAGCCGATCAGCTCGAGCTCACGCGCGGCGGCATCGACGGCGTCGGCGTCGGTTTCCTCCTCGCCGGTGCCCAGCTCCCAGCGGCGCCGCGCGACCGCCAGCACCCGCAGGCCCTGCTCGGCGAGCCGCATCACCAACGCCTCCGCGTGGTCGGCGTCGGCGGCCGAATCGGCGAAGCGGCAGCGCGGCAGGACTTCTTCGGGGGCGCCCTTGACCATGAGCATCGGCCCGCCGTCGCCGGTCGTCGCGCCGATCGCGGCGGAGTAACCGCGGCTGGACTCGAACGGCACCTCCGCGACCACGGTCCAATTCGAGGCCCATTGGGCGTCAACGGAATTCGCGGCCGTGAGGATCGCCTCGTCGGTGGCGTGCGCGTGGCCGCCGCCGTTGTGGGGCTGGGTGCTGCTGCGCGCGGCGGCCCGCAACACGGCCGCGGAGGCCGGGTCGTTCACGTCGGGGAACTCCGCATCGGGGTCGGTTTCGTGTGGGACCCCGTGGACGACGCGCAGGCGGTTTTCGGTCAGCGTGCCGGTCTTGTCGAAGCACACCGTCTGGACCCGGCCCAGCGCTTCGACGGCCCGCGGCGTGCGCACCAGCACCCCGTGCCGTGACAACCGCTGGGCGGCCGCCAGCTGGGCCAGGGTGGCCACCAGGGGCAGGCCCTCGGGCACGGCGGCGACGGCGATGGCGACCCCGTCGGCGACCGCCTGGCGCAGCGATCCCTGATGCAGCAGGGCCAGGCCGGTCACCGCCGCGCCACCGGCCAGGGTCAGCGGCAGCACCTTGCTGGTCAACTCGCGCAGCCGGGCCTGCACCCCGGCCGCCGACTCGACATCGGCGATCGCCGAGATCGCGCGCTGCGCGGCGGTTCCCGCTCCGGTCGCGACGACGATCGCGCGGGCGTGCCCGGCGACGATGGTGCTGCCCTCGAACAGCATGCTGGCGCGGTCGGAGTCGGCGACCGCGACGGGTTCGACCTGCTTGTCCACCGGCAGCGACTCGCCGGTGAGGAACGACTCGTCCACTTCCAGGTCCTCGGCCACCAGCAGGCGGGCATCCGCCGGCACCACCTCGGGGGCGGCCAGGTCGATGATGTCGCCGGGGCGCAGCGATTTGGCGTTCACCGAGACGGTCCGTTCGACGGTGCGGGCCGCCTCCAGCCGGCGGTGGGCCGTGGCCACCGCGGGCAGAACCACCCGCCGCGCGTACTGGTCCTGCTCGGCGAACAACTCGGCGACCGCGGCCTCGGCGCGCAGCCGTTGCACGCCGCCGGCGACCGCGTTGGCGGTCATCACGCCGGCCACCAGCAGCGCGTCGATGCTGCTGCCGACGATCGCCGAGGCCGCCGCCCCGACCGCCAGGATGGGCGTCAGCGGATCGGCGAGCTCCGCCCGCGTCGCGGTCAGCAGCCGTCCCACCCGGCTCGCCGGCCCGCGCAGCGGAGCGACCACCGGGTTGTAGGACAGGTCGTCGAGGAGCTGCCGCCACGGCGCGGTGCCGGGCTCGACGGCCAACGGCCGGGTGCGGCTGGCCAGCCGGGAGTAGACGATCTCGGGGTCCAGGGCGTGCCAGGCGGTCAGCGGCTGCGGGGTCGGGTCGGGCAGCCGGAGCACGCGCGAGGCCGCGAAGGTGCCCTGCATCAACGCGGCCGCGGCGGCGGCGTTGACCGGGTTGAGCCAGCGCTGCACCGCGAACGGGCTCAGGGTGCGCGGGTCGCCGGTGACCAGCAACAGCCCCGCCAGGGTGCTGCCGCCCTTCGCCAGGCGCACCGCCGACTCGGTCGCCTCCCGGGCCACCGGCAGCGCCGACAGGATGCGCACCGCGGCGGCCAGGTCCGTCCCGGTGATGATGTCCGCGGTCCACGGCGTCGCCGCCTGCGGATCGTCCAGCGCGACCCCGACGTCGGCGACGGCCAACGCGGCCAGCGTGTCGGTGGACGCGAAGTCGCGGTGCAGCGCGGTGATCAGCAGCACCGGCCCGCGGTCGGTGCGCAGGTCGCGCACCAACTGCAGCAGCGGCGTGCCGGGTGGGTGGCTCACGGCGACGCTGGCGGACAGGTCCTCGGTGCCGGCGACGTGCCGCAACACCACTCGTGAGCTGGTCCGGTTCGCGATCTGCAGCAGCGGGACGGCGAACGGGTCGACCTCCCAGCCGACGTCGACGCTGCCCACCCGCTCGCCGTCGACCACCAGGTCGGCGTGCTCCAGGCCCTGCGCCGGCGTCGCGGACGACCCTTGCGCGCGGACCCACCGCAGGCGGGCGCCCGTGGCCGGCAGCTCGTCGGGGTCCGGCTCGGGGGCCTCCTCGCCGTGCAGCAACGCGTCGGCGACCTCGTAGACGCGGTCCTCGTCCCACCCGGGCACGTCCCCGCGCGCCTGCAGCACGGCCCGGTTGTCACCCCGCAGCGCGGCCCCGTCGACGACGATCACCTTGACCCGGTCCAGGCGCCGCAGGGCGCCCGGGTCGAGGATCAGCTGCCCGGCGTTGGCCAGCCCGCGGCCCAGCACGGCGGCGAACGCCTGCCGGCCCACGTGCGCCGCCCTGGGCACGCCCGCCAGCAACGCGCCGGCCGCGTCCTCGGTGCCGCCGCCGGCCAGCAGCGCACCCGCCGCGGCCACCAGCGAGGCGTTGGCGGCCTGGTCGGCGTACTCCTCCACCGGCCCGGCCATCGAACCCTTCGCGGTGTCGATCGCGGCGTCGATGGCCCCGCCCACCACGACGTGCGAGGCCTCTCCCGCGGCGGCGGCCGCCCAATTATGGCGCGGCGCTTGCGATTTGGGCCCGGCCGACGAGATGACCGGCACCACCGGGGCCTGCGGCCGCTTGGGCGAGGCCAGCTCCGGTTCCCGGTCGCGCCACCGCTGGCGGTGCGCCGTGGCCTCGGAGACCTGCAGGCTGCGCTGCGCCAAATCCAGCAGCGGCGTGCCGACGGCCTGCGTCAGCCCGTTGGCCAGGGCGGTCGACGCGCTGAGCGCGATATCGGTGCCGACGCGACCCAGCCGCGACTCCAGCACGGCAACCACCCGCGGCTGGTGGTTGAGCAGCGCCGCGGCGGCGCGGGCGCTGCGCGGCGCGACGGGAAGCCGGCCCAGCCAACCGGTCACGGCGGCGCCGATGGCCGCCGCGTCCATTGCGGCGGCGCTGAACGGGACGAGGATCGCCAGCGGATTTCCCGGGTCGGCGAACGGCGCGGTCCGGGTCGCCCCTTTGGGGGCGACCAACGTCAGGTCCGCCGCCACGCCGCACACCGTTTCGCGCACCCGATCCAGGGCGGCGTCGACGTCGGCTTCGTTGCCGAACTCGACCACCAACCGGCCGAGTGCGCCCTCGACGTGCGCCGAGGCCACGCCCGGAATCCGGCGGACCGGCTCTTCCACCGCCGGCGCGTGCTCGTGCCATCCCGGGAACGGGAGCAACGGATCCAGGTCCAGATGCACCCGCCGCCCGCTCTGCCACCGAACCGGCGGAGTGACCCTGGGTCCGGATCCATTGGCGGAACCGGTCAATCCGATCGCCCGGCCCGTCGTGTGCGCCATCGACTGGGCGACCGGGACCGCCAGTTCGGCGACCGGGCTGGCCAGCGACTGCAGGGCGTCCGCGGCGCCGGCGGCGGTGGACACCCCGGCCCGCACCAGCTGCGCGGCTCCGTCGGTCACGCCGGCGACCACGCTGGCAACGCCCGGAATCCTCACTCGGTCACCCTTCGATTACGACTACCGCGCCTAATGATCCTGGGGGGCTGGGGACCTGTCCACACTTGCGCCGGTGGACCGCGGGACGGCACCGATGACTACGGAGGGTCGGGCCTTCCTTGGGTGACCGGTGGTGCAGTCGCTTGCCCCTTCGGACAGGTTACCGGCTCGGCGGAAACCCAAACTTGCCGAACAGGCTTGGGTCGAGGAAGACGGTGATCGTGGCGATCCCGTCGGCGCCGGTGGTGAGGACGTGCAGGGAATGCGCCCGCAACTGCCCGTCCGCCCCGCGGCGGTACTCGGCAACCGCGGGTTGGGTGTTCGCGGCGGTCGGGATCATCGCGACGTCACCGGCCTTGGCGAACGCACGCGCGGCAAGGAACCGCAGCACGGGGTCGCGGCCGGCGAACCAGACAGGCAGCGGCGGCATTTCGAGTTTCACATCCGCCTGCAGCAGCGCGGTGAGGGCCGCCATGTCCGCGTTCTCGAACGCCGCGCAGTAGCGGTCGAGCAACGCGCGGCGCTCGGCGTCGTCGGGCTCGGACAGGGCCTCCTCTTCCGGGGACAGCTCGGCGAGGCGGGCCCGCGCCCGCTGCAGCGAGCTGTTGACCGCGGCCGGTGTGGTCTCGAGCAGCTCGGCGACCTCGCCGGCGCTGAATTGCACGACATCGCGCAGGATGAGCACCGCCCGCTGCCGGGCGGGGAGCTCTTGCAGGGCCGTCATCACCGCCAGTCGCAGGCTTTGCCGCGCGGTGACGTCGTCCTCCGGTGTGGGGAACGTCAGCGCGTCGGGGATGGGCTCCAGCCACTCGTGCGTGCCGGCCGCGTCGAGCGCGGCGTCCGGGTCGGTCGATCCGTCGCCCAGCCCGGCAGGCAGCACCCGGCGGGCACGGTTCTGCAGGGCCCGCAGGCAGGCGGTCGTCGCGATCCGGTACAGCCACGTCCGCAGCGCCGCGCGTTCCTCGAACGCCTCGTAACCGCGCCAGCCGTTGAGATAGGTCTCCTGGACCAGGTCCTCGGCGTCGTGCACCGACCCGAGCATGCGGTAACAGTGCGCGATCAGCTCGGCGCGGAAGGGCGCCGCCTGCGCGATGAAGTCCTCTCTCGCCGGCACGGCTTCTCCTCGCCTCGGCTGCATCCGAACGCTACTCAAGTACAGAGACAGCGGGCCGCGGGAATTCATCGGTCCGCCGGCGATGAATTCGCGCGCCGCGCCGCATCTCAATTAGTGAACGCCTTACCTACCGAGAGCGAGGACGTAATGAACGAGCCCCTGACGAACCTGTCCGGCGCCCCGGCGATCGTGACCGGGGCCAGCCGCGGATTCGGCCGCGCCATCGCCGGCGCACTGGCGGCGGCCGGTGCGGCGGTGGTCGGAGTGGCGCGCGGCCGGGCCGGCCTCGACGAGGTGCGCGACGAGTTGGGCGGCGGCTTCACCCCGGTGGTCGCCGACGCCGCGGATCCCGAGACGGCGCACCGGCTCATCGACGAATACCGGCCGCGGATCCTGGTCCTGAGCGCCGGGGCGGCCCCGCACATGGCACCGCTGCAGGAGCAGAGCTGGCACACCTTCAGTCAGAATTGGAATGTGGATGTGGCACAAGCGTTTCACTGGACCCGCTACGCGCTGCGCCGCCCGCTGGCGCCGGGCAGCTCGGTGATCGTCATGTCCAGCGGTGCCGCCCTGGCCGGGTCGCCGCTCAGTGGCGGCTACGCGGGCGCCAAGGCGGCGGTCCGGTTCATTACCGGCTACGCCGCCGCCGAATCGCAGCGGGCCGGGCTGGGGATCCGTTTCGTGTCGGTCCTGCCCCGATTGACGCCCGCCACCGAACTCGGCGCCAAGGCCGTCGCGGCATACGCCGATCGGCAGGGGGTCGATGTCGAGGCGTTCGTGCGGGCCGGTGGGCCCCCGCTCACCGCCGAGCAGGTGGGCCGATCGATCCTGACGATCCTTACCGCCGACTCCGGCCGCGAGGACGCGTACCTGCTCACCTCGGCCGGCCTGTCCGCGGTGGCCTGAGAACGCCGAATTGATAAGGAGGACAACGCCAATGAACACACCCCCCGTCGTCTCGGCCCAGGATTGGGCGGCGGCGCGCGCGCAGTTGCTGGTGCGGGAGAAGGAAGTGCTGCGCGCCCACGACGCCCTGGCGGCGGCGCGTCGGCGGATGCCCTGGCTGGCCGTCGAAAACCAGTACGCGTTCGACGGGCCCGAGGGCCGGGTGGGCCTGCGGGAGCTGTTCGCGGGCCGGCGTCAGCTCGTCGTATACCGGGCCTTCTTCGAGCCGGGCGTGGACGGCTGGCCCGTCCATGCCTGCCGCGGCTGCTCGATGATCGCCGACCACGTCGGGCACCTGGCCCACCTGAACGCTCGCGACACCACGCTGGTGTTCGTGTCGCGGGCGCCCCAGCGCGAGATCGCGCGGTTGAAGGCGCGGATGGGTTGGCGGATGCCGTGGTACTCGCTCACCGACGGATTCGACGCCGACTTCGACGTCGATCAATGGCACGGCACCAACGCGTTCATCCATGACGGCGAGCGCGTCTTCCGGACCTACTTCATCAACAACCGCGGCGACGAGGCGCTGGGCAACACCTGGAGCTACCTCGACATGACCGCCCTCGGACGCCAGGAGAACTGGGAGGACTCCCCTGACGGGTACCCGCAAACCGCGCCGTACGAGTGGTGGGAATGGCACGACGCCTACGGCGAGAGCGCGCCGGCACGGTGGTTCGGCGATCCGGATCCCGACGATCCCAACGATCCGCGCCCGGCCTGCGACGGCTGAATTTCGATTCCCGATAAACACGAATGCGCGGTAGCCGTCCAACGGCTACGCGCGCAATATTCAGCTGAGTTGTTTGGGCTATAAAATGCGGTGGTTCGCCCTGTTGACGTGGTATCCCGCCGGAAACGACTTCTCGATGACCTGCAGCTGGTGGTCCACCCTGGACTCGAGTTCGAGGACCACGCAGCTGTCGCCGACGGCCTTCGATTCGAGGACTATGTACCGTTGGCCGCAATCCATGATGGGATCACCTGAGTGCAATGTTTCGACGGGCACCAATTCCGGGGTTCCGTTTGATTCCACCCGTCACACGCTAGGTCAATTTCACGAGTGAGGGAATAGTTTGCCCGCGCCGCGGGCGATTCACTGCGCGCCGGGCTGTTTGAAGAACACGCTGACACGAGAGATCAGCCCGTCGTCGCCGCGCTCGAACAGCAGGCATTCCGGCCACCGCTTGGTGGCCCCGTCCATCTCGAACGCCTCGGTCAGCTCGACGTAGGACAGGTGGCTGTCCACGTGCGAAACCCGCTGCACGTCGAGCCGGTGGCCGTCGAGGTTGGTGAGGACCTTGCGCAGGTAGGCGACGTAGTGCCGCTTGCCCTCGACGACATCGCAGAACGGGCCCTCGCGGACCAACCCGTCGTCGGTGATCGTCGCGGCGAGGCCGTCCCAGTCGTGCGCTGCCAGACACTCCAGGTAGCGCTCGACGATCCCCGGCTCGGTCACGTCGCCTCCACGCACAACACAGTAGGCGAACGGGAGGGGGAGAGGACAGGTTCGTTCAAGCACCGCACCGGGCCCGCCGGTGCGGGCCAGAATAGGGCGATGAGCGCACCCATGGCTCCGGATTCGCCGCCCGCGGTTCCCAGTTGCTATCGGCATCCGGGCCGCCCGACGTACGTCCGCTGCAACCGTTGCGAGCGCTACATCTGCGGGGACTGCATGCGCAACGCCGCCGTGGGCCATCAATGCGTCGAGTGTGTCCGGGAGGGCGCGCGCACGGTCCGTCAGCCACGAACCCGGTTCGGCGGCCGGCAGCGCTCGGCCACACCGGTGCTCACTTACGCCCTGATCGCGATCAACGTGGTCGCGTTCGTGATTCAGATGGCCTCGGGGAATCTGGAAAAGCAGCTGACGCTCTGGCCGCCGGCGGTGGCCGGCGGGGAGTTCTACCGGCTGGCGACGGCGGCGTTCCTGCACTACGGGGCGGCGCATCTGCTGCTCAACATGTGGGCGCTCTACGTGGTGGGTCCGCCGCTCGAAATGTGGCTGGGCCGACTGCGATTCGGCGCGCTGTACGCGCTCAGCGGGCTGGGCGGTTCGGTGCTGGTCTACCTGCTCTCGCCGCTGGACACCGCGACGGCGGGCGCGTCGGGCGCGATCTTCGGGCTGTTCGGCGCCATGTTCGTGGTCGGCAAGCGGGTGTCCGTCGACGTCCGTGGGGTGGTCGCGGTCATCGCGATCAACCTGCTTTTCACCTTCCTTGCGCCGCTGATCAGCTCGCAGCGCATCAGCTGGCAGGCGCACGTGGGCGGGCTGGTCACGGGCGCGCTCGTGGCCGCGGCCTACGTTTACCCGCCGAGGGAGCGCCGGACCATGATCCAGGCCGTCGTGACCGTCGCCGTGCTGGCGGTGTTCGCCGCGCTGATCTGGTGGCGCACGGCGCAACTGCTCGCGGAGTTCTCCGCATGAGCTGGTGGATCACCCACGCGGAACGCACGCTGACCGAGGACGTGCCCGCGCCGCCGCATCGGGTTCGCGACTTCTACGTGGACCTGGACAACATCAAGCTGGTCCACCCGTTGATCGTGTCGGTGGAACCGTTGTCGCGCAGCGAAACCGCGGACGGCTATCAGCAGACATATCGGGTCGTCGACCGAATCCCATTGGGGCCGTTCACCTTGCGGACCGCCTACCGGGCGCGGCTGCGGGTGCCCGCGGCGGGCGACGTGCTGACCGAGGCGGATCAGCCGCCGGGGGTTCACCTGCGGGGCGTGGTGAGTTTCGAGCCGGTCGACGGCGGCACCCGGGTCACCGAGCGAATCCGGATAGCCGCGCCGCGGCCGCTGGCCGGCGTGACCGTCCGCGAGGGCGTCAAGGCACACATCAAGATGCTGGCCGGCATCCGGAGTCACTTCGAATCGGGAACAGCGAGGAGGTCGCTATGAAATGTCGTGGCGCTGTGATCCGGGGGGTCGGACAGGACTGGGAGATTCGCGAGGTGCGGCTCGACCCGCCCCACGCCGGTGAGGTTCTGGTGCGAATGGCCGTCGCCGGCATCTGCCACTCCGACGACCACCTCGTCACCGGCGACGTGTTGCCCACCCCGGAGGTCCGCGCCTCAACCGGCATACCCGAGCCGGATTGGTACCCGATGCTCGGCGGGCACGAGGGCGCCGGTGTGGTCGAAGAGGTCGGGCCGGGCGTGACGACCCTGCGGCCGGGGGACCACGTGGCGATGTCCTTCATCCCCGCATGCGGCAGCTGCCGGTTTTGCGTGAACGGTCAGAGCTACATCTGTGACGCCGGCGCCAGCTTGTTTTCCAGGGAGATGCCCACCGACGGAACCTGCCGGCGGCACCTCGGCGACGAAAACCTCATGGCCTATGGCCAACTCGGCACCTTCGCCGAATACGCGGTGCTGACGGAGAAGTCCGTCATCAAGATCGACGACCCGATCCCCTTCCATGCCGCCTCGCTGGTGTCGTGCGGTGTCAGCACCGGCTGGGGCTCCGCGACGGTTACGGCGGGCACCGAGCCCGGCGACACCGTCGTCGTCATCGGCACCGGCGGGGTCGGGATGAACGCCGTGCAAGGCGCGCGCGCGGCCGGCGCGACCTACGTCGTCGGGGTGGATCCCGTTGAATCCAAGCGGGATTCGGCCAAAATCTTCGGGGCCACGCACACCGCCGCGTCCGCGCAGGAGGCGATCCCGCTGGTCACCGACATCACCGCGGGCGTGATGGCCGACCGCGTCATCCTGACGCCCGGCGTTTTGCACGTGGAGTTAATCCCGTTGGGAATGCGGCTGCTGCGCAAGGGCGGGACGTGCGTGGTCACCGGCATCACCCCCTACACCGAGCCGGTGGTCCCGCTCATCCTGCAGGAGATGGTGCTGTCGTCCAAACAACTCAAGGGTGCGCTCTACGGCGGGATGAATCCGCGCACCAGCGTGCCGCTGCTGTTGTCGATGTATCGGGCGGGCGCACTGAAGCTCGACGAATTGGTGACCCGGCATTACCGGCTCGATCAGATCAACGAGGCGTTCGCCGATCTGCGCGAGGGCCGCAACATTCGGGGCATCATCGATTTCGCGGGCGGGTGAGTCAACTCAGCGCTCGATCCACTGCGACGTCAACGCGAACTCCGACAGGTACTTCGTCGCGCTCCAGCCGCCGTCGACGACGATCGTCTGGCCGTTGATGAAGCTTCCGCCCGGCGAACACAAGAAGGCGACGGTGCTGGCGATGTCGTCGACGCGGCCCAACCGCTGATGCGGCGTCATCTCGGTGTTGATCCGGCGGAATCGCTCGTCCGCCAACCGTTTTTCGACCATCGGCGTCACCGTCACGCCCGGCGCGACGGCGTTGCAGCGGATGCCGGCCGCGCCGTACTGGCAGGCGATGTGGGTGGTGAGCGCGGTCAGCCCGCCCTTGGCCGCGGAGTAAGCGCCGCCGCGCAGGCCGCCGACGACCGCGAAGGTCGACGTCACGTTGATGATCGCCGACCCGGGCGCCATGTGCGGCAACACCTCGCGAGCGAGCCGAAACGGCGCCCGCAGCATCAAACCCAGGGAATAGTCCAGGGTTTCGTCGTCGGTTTCGTGCAGCGGCTTGGGCCCGCCCACCCCGGCGTTGTTGATCAGGAAGTCGATGTGACCCCAGCGGCTGACCGCGGTGTCCACGATGCGCCGCGGCGCGTCGTCGGCGGTCAGGTCGACGGCCACCGTCGCGACGCGATCCGGATCGCCGATCGCCCCCTCGAGCTCGGCCAGGCGACCGGAGTCGCGACCCGTCCCGACCACGGCCATGCCCATCTCGGCGAGCTTGATCGCACAACCCAGGCCGATGCCGCTGCTTGCTCCCGTGACGATCGCGACCTGCATCTCAGCCATCCTCAGTCTCCGCGCGCATCAGCGCGGCTCGGATCCGATGTTTGAGTATCTTCCCCGCGTCATTCTTCGGCAGGGCATCGGTGATCACGACCTGTTCCGGGGCCTTGAATTTGGCGACTCCCTTGCTCACCAACAGCTCCAGCAGGCTCGCGACGTCCGGCTGCGCCCCGTCCGCGGGCACGATCACCGCGCAAGCCCGCTCCCCGGTGCGCGCATCGGGCAGGCCGACGACCGCGATTTCCGCGATGCCGGGATGGTCGGCGAGCAGGTCCTCGACCTCCTTGGCCGAGATGTTCTCGCCGCTGCGGATGATGACGTCCTTGGCCCGGCCGGTCACGACGAGGTACGTCTCGTCGACCCAGCGCCCGAGATCGCCGGTGCGGAAAAAGCCGGCGGCGTCGAACGATTCGTCGTCGGAATGGCGGTAACCCGCCATCATCTGCGGGCCGCGCACGCAGATCTCTCCGTCCCCGGCGGGGGCGGCTTCGTGCGCGACGAGCTTGATCTCGGCGATGCCGGGCCTGCCGTCGGTGTCGGCCGCGGGTCCGCTTTCGTCCGGCAGGGGCGCGCCGACCGTCGCGACGGGAACTTCGGTGCAGCCGTACACCCGGGTGACCACCGCCCGCTCGAAATAGGCGGCGGCGCGGCGGATCAGCGACGGGGGCACGGAGGCGCCGCCGCAGATGAACACCTTCAGATCGGGCAGCCGGGTCTCGGCGCGCTCGGCCGCGGACAACAGTTGCTGCAGGAACGGCGTGGCGCCCGCCATGTGCGTGCAGCGTTCGGACTTCATCAGCGCCACCGCCTCGGCCGGATCCCATCGGTCCATCAGCACCGCGCTGGTGCCCAGCAGTAGCGGGCATTCGAACGCGTATATCGAGCCGCCGATGTGCGCCACCGGTGACGGGACCAGGAACGTGTCGCCCGGATCGATCATCCAATGGTCGCGGATCTGGCAGATCAGGGCGTGCATCGAATTGTGGCTGTGCAAAACCCCTTTGGGCCGGCCGCTAGTGCCGGAGGTGTAGAGGATCATCCGCACGTCGTCGGGATTCAGCGCCGGAAGCGCGGCGTCATCGAGGGGCTGCTCCAGCAGGGCCCGGTACGGGGTGTGCGGGCCCGCGGGCCCGGTTTCGGGGCCGCGCACCACCACCACCTCCGGCGCCGGGACCAGCTCGGCGGCCACGCGTTCGAGCATCGTCGCGTAGTCGTGGCCGCCGTATCGGTGTGGCACGAAAATCAAGGCTGCGCCGGCGTCTTCGAGGATGAAGCGCAGGTCGTGTTCGCGCAGCGAGGGCAGGATCGGGTTCACCACCATGCCGGCCAGTGTGGCGGCCAGATAGATGACGGCGGCCTCGTGCCAGTTCGGCAGCATGAACGACACCACGCTGCCCGCCGGTATGCGCGCCGACAGCGCGGTGGCCAGCGCGCCGGCCTGCGCATGTAGCATGGCGCAGTCGAGTCGAACATCCTTGTCCACCAGCGCCGTTCGCCGGGGCGATTCGATCGCGGCGGTCCGCAGCGAATCGGCCAGCGTGGTGTGCACCCACAAGCCGCGCCGATATGCCGCCGACGCGTGCGCGGCGTCCCACGAGGTCGAGGGGAGCACGTCAACCGCCCTGGCCGCTGACGCGGCGCATGGTCATCGCGTAGCGAAACCTCGACGACAGGTGGGTGTTGATCGTCACCTGGGCCACCTCGCCGTCGGAGGTGGTGTAGGTGCGCCGCATCTGCAGCGCGGCCGTTCCCGCTTCGACGCCGAGGCCGTCGGCGAGTTCGGGCGACAGCAGTACGGCCGCGATCTCTTGGTGCAACTGGGCGACGCTCACCCCGAACAGGTCCTCGATCAACGGAAAGATCGGGCCGGCATGGCGTTGCAGCAGCCTGCCGACCGCGGCGAAGCTCCGGTTGATGTAGTACTCCGTGCGGCAGACCGGCACCGACGCACCGTCGGCCCGCCGGTAGCCGCGCACCGACAGCCACTGGGTGCCCACCTCGAGCCCGGTCCGAGCGGCCAGTTCCTCGTCGATCGTGACCATCGCGTTGGATTCGATCGTCAGCTGCGCGCCGGCCGCGAAGGCGAGGAGATCGTTGATCGACATCGCGTCCTGGGCATAGGAACTGGACGCCGGGCGCGGCACCACTCGGGTGCCCGCGCGCGGCCGGGACGCGACCAGGTTGTCCTCCCGCAGCCGGCGAAGCGCTTCGCGCACGGTGTAGCGGCTCACCGCGAAGCGCTCGCACAGTTGCTGCTCGGTCGGCAGCTGCGAGCCCACCGGATAAACCCCGTCGACGATCTCCTTGCGCAGCGTCCGCGCGATCTGCAGGTAGCGGTGATCACCGGCGACGGCCTGGGGCATCAGCGGCCGCCCGTCGGGCGCAACGCCAGCACGCTGCCGTCGCCGTCGGCCGAGATGTAAAGCGTCCCGTCGGCCGCGGCCGCGATACCGGCGAACGGCCCCTGCGGCCCGGAGAACGGCGGCATCCCGCGCAGCGGCTTGGGCGTGACACCCGGCGGGGGACCGACCGGCAGGCCCGACGCGATGGTCTGGCGCGCGTGGCTGGTCAAGTCGAACTGGATCACCGCCTTGGCACCGGCGTCGACGACGTAGAGCAGGCCGTCACGCACCAGGATGCCTTGCGGCCGTTCTAGATCGGCGACGACGGTGTCGACGCTCGACCCGGTGACACGGACCACCCGCCCGGCCCCGGCCTCCGCCACCAGGCACGCCCCGTCGGCGTCGACCGCGACACCGACGGGCTCGCGCAAATCGCTCGCCAGCACCTCGATCCCACCCGACCGCAGCGACAGCACGCGCCCGGTGCCCAACTCCGCGAACACCACCCCGCCGGGAGCCGTGGCCACGCCGTAAAGCTGGTCGAAACCGTCTGCCAGTACCTCGGTTTCGCTGGCCTGCGGGCGGTAGCGGCTGACCTGGCCACCGGACGTGGTGACGACGAACTCGCCGGGGCCGCTCGCCGCCACGCCGCGCAGAAACCCCGGATACCCGGGGCTGAACAACATGCCCGCGGTGTGCAACGAGCCGTCGGGCCGGGCGACGTAGAAGTATGTGCCGTCGGCGACGTAGAGCAAGCCGTCGTCACCCACCGCCAGGTCCATCGGCCAGTTCAGCCCACCCGCCAACACGGACTGCGTTGTGCCGTCGGGCGATATCTCGGTGATCTCGCCGGTGAAGTTGGACACGAACAGCCGGTCGCCGACGAAGGTGCAGTTGTCCAGCCCCGGATTCAGCTGGGCGAGCAGCCGCCGCTCGCCGGTGCGGGGATCGATGCGCAACACTTGCCCGCTGGCCACCTGGGTCGAGACGAGGTGGCCCTGCCCGTCGAACTTGACCGAGTCCGGCACGCCGAGATCGCCCGCGACGCGCTGCGGCTCGCCGCCGTCGGGGTCGACGCGCCAGATCTCGTTGGCGCCCATCACCGGGAAGTACAGCAGGCCGTCCGGGCCCACCTCCATGGCGTTCGGCGAGGGCACGTTCTCGAGAAGGACCCGCGGCGGCCCGCCCGCCAAATCGAACTCCAGCAGCCGCCCGCCCGCACGGCACTCACCGACGAACAGGCGACCGCGGTGGAAGGTGATGCCATTGGCCGACGGAACGTCGTCGCGCAGCACCCGCGTTCGCCCGCTGGTGTCCCGCACGCTGACCCGGCCGTCCATCACCTCGGTCGCGTACATGTTGCCGCTCGCGTCGAACGCGACATCGTCGGGCGCCACGATGTCGCCGCCCTTGGGGCTGGCGGTCGTCACCTCGCCGGTGCGGTGATCCAGCGCGCTGATCTGACTGCCGGTCACCTGGGCGATGTAGATGCGCCCGTCGGGCCCCGTGCGCAAGCCGTTGGCACCGTACAGCCGGCTCGGGGCGGTGACCCGCTCGACGCCCCAGCCCTCGGCGACTTCGACCGGATCCGGCGCCGCATACCGCGAGGGCCGCGAGGAGATGGCCCGCGAAATGGTCATGCTCGCCGAGGTCCTTCCGTCCGCCGTTTGGGCTGGACGTTATCAACTCCGCTTAGTCCAGACAATAGCCGCGAAACGGCGCCGGCGCGGCCTTGACAGCAAAGTCCGCCGATCGGAATAGTGTTCTCCATCGGGCAGAATGCCATATTTTGTCCGGACAAAAATGGGCACGGAAAACCCGCTCCGCACGCTTGGCGGGAGGCGAAAGCAGGTCATGGACGATCACGGGCGCGGTCTGGGGCTCGACGGTCGCATCGTGGTGGTCTCCGGCGCCGGCGGGGGCGGCATCGGCACGACCGTCACCGCCATGACCGCCCGGGCCGGGGCCACCGTGATCGCGGTGAGCCGGTCGAAGGAAAACCTCGACGAGCACGTCGCCCCGCTCGCGCAACAGGGGCTGGCCGTGGTGCCGGTCGCGGCCGACGCGTCGACCGACGACGGCATCGCCACCGTGATCGATCAGGCCCGCCGCGCCGACGGCACCCTGTACGGATTGGTCAATGTCGCCGGCGGCGCCGAGCCGTCGACGTGGATGTCCTCGACCCGGGTGACGCGCGGCGACTGGCGCAAGATCTTCGCCGACAATCTCGAAACCGCGTTCTTCATGAGCCAGGCCGTGGCGAAAGAACTCGTCGCGCACGGGCAGCCGGGCTCGATCGTGTCGATCTCCTCGATCAGCGGCATGAACACCGCGCCGTTTCACATCGCCTACGGCACCGCCAAGGCCGCGATCGCGGCGATGACCCGCACGATGGCCCTCGAACTGGCGGCCGCGGGAATCCGGGTGAACGCCGTGGCGCCCGGCGTCACCGAGACCGCGGCCTCGCGCACGTACGTCGACGAGGACCCCGAGCGGGACCGGCGGGCGATCGCGATGGGCCGGCGCGGGCGACCCGAGGAGCAGGCCGGCGCCATCCTCTTCCTGCTCTCACAGATGTCGAGCTACATCACCGGCCAGACGCTGCTCGTCGACGGCGGGCTGGGCCTCAAGTGGAGCCATCTCGACGCCGACAACACGTCGCTGTTCTTGCACGACGAGTCCTTCCGCGCGGCGATCAGGAGGATGTGATGACCGACCCCGCCAACGGCGCGAATTCCGCGGCGGCCGAAGAACTGTCGAGGCCGATGACCATCGGGGTCGAGGCGTACATCTGTCAGGACTACGCGCGCGCCGAACGCGACAAGCTCTGGCGCAGGGTCTGGCAACAGGTCGGCCGCGTCGAGGAGCTGCCCGAGGTGGGCAGCTACCTGACCTACGACATTCTCGACGACTCGATCATCGTGGTGCGCACCGGCGAACGAGAATTTCGTGCCCACCACAACGTCTGCATGCACCGGGGCCGCCGGCTGATCGACACCCCCGAGGGCGCCAAGAACGCCTGTGGCAGAACGCGGAAATCGTTCGTGTGCGGCTTCCACGGCTGGACCTACGGGCTGGACGGCGCGTGCACTCACATTCGCGAACAACAGGACTGGCAGGGCGCGCTCACGCCCGGCGACACTCACCTTCGACCGGTCCGGGTCGATACCTGGGGCGGCTGGCTGTGGATCAACATGGACCCCGACTGTGAACCGCTGGCCGACTATCTGTTTCCCGCCGCCAAGATTCTCGACCCGTTCGGCCTGGAAAACATGCGCTACAAATGGCGCAAGTGGGTGTCGTTCGACTGCAACTGGAAAGTGGCGCTGGAGGCCTTCAACGAGACCTACCACGTCTACACCACCCATCCCGAGTTCAATAAGTTCGGCGAATTCAAGGGGTGGGCCAAAGCGCAAGGGCGGCACAGCAATATCGGCTACGACGCGCCTAAGGATCTCGAGGCCACCAAGTCCAAGATCCGCCTGGGCACCGGCGCCGACCCGCGGGTGTCGACCGCCGAGATGCAGGTGTACACCATGGAGGAGACCAACGCCACCACCACCCGGACGCTGGTGAACGCCGCCAAGCGGCTGGTCGACGAATTGCCCGAAGGCACACCGGCCGACAAGGTCCTCGAGCACTGGCTGGCCTCGGCCCGCCGCGACGACGAGGCCCGCGGGGTGATCTGGCCGACGATCCCGCCGGACATCCTCGGGCAGGCCGGCACCGCCTGGCAGATCTTCCCGAACTTCCAGATCGGGCAGGGTCTGACCAGCGCGCTGTGCTACGGCGCCCGCCCGCACCCCAGCTACAACCCCGACAAATGCATTTTCGAGGTCTCGGTGTTCGAGCTGTTCCCGAAAGGCGAAGAGCCGCAGACACAGTGGGAGTACACGCCCGTCGGCGACCCTAGGTGGCGGTCCGTGCTGCCACAGGACTTCTCCAACATGGCCGCCGTGCAGCGGGGCATGAAGTCGCTCGGCTTCGGCGGCACCAAACCGAACCCGTACCGCGAACGCAGCACCGTTAACCTGCACTACCAACTGGCTAAGTACATGGGCACCGGCGAACCTCAGGAGCTTTGAGATAGATGACCACCGCCTACACGCCGTGCGGACCCACCGACGTACCGCAGGACGTCGACATCGACGCGATGCGGGCGAAGTACGCTCAGGAGCGCGAGAAGCGCCTGCGCAAGGATGGCGGCGCGCAGTACCTCGAACTGGAAGGTGACCTGGCCGACCTCTACGAGGTAGACCCATACACGCCGGTGGCCGACCGCCCCCCGATCCGCGACGACATCGAGGTGGTAGTCCTCGGCGGCGGCTTCGCCGGATTGTTGTCGGGCGCCTACCTGAAAAAGGCTGGTGTGCAGGATGTTCGGATCATCGACATGGCCGGGGACTTCGGGGGAGTGTGGTACTGGAACCGCTTCCCGGGCATCCAGTGCGACAACGACGCCTACTGTTACATCCCGATGCTCGAGGAACTCGGCTTCGTGCCGAGCAAGAAGTTCGCCGACGGAGCCGAGATCTTCGCGCACTGCCAGGCCATGGGTAAACACTTCGACCTCTACGACGGCGCGATCTTCTCGACCCAGGTCGAGGCCATGCGCTGGGACGACAACACTAAGCGCTGGCGGCTGACCACGAACCGTGGTGACGACATTCGCGCGCGGTTCGTCGTGATGGCGCAGGGCTCCTACAACAAGCCCAAGCTGCCCGGCATCCCCGGCATCAAAGAATATTTGGCCGCCGGCGGCCACGCATTCCATTCCGCGCGCTGGGACTACGACTACACCGGCGGCGATGCCAACGGCGGCCTACACAAGCTGGCCGACAAGCGGGTCGCACTCGTCGGCACCGGGGCCACCGGCGTGCAGCTGGTACCGCATCTCGGTCGGGACGCCAAACAGCTCTTCGTGTTCCAGCGCACCCCGTCGTCGGTGGACATGCGCGCAAACACGCCCACCGACCCGGCCTGGGCCGCGGCCCTGCAGCCCGGTTGGCAGGAGGAGCGCAAGCGCAACTTCCACAACTGGTCACCGTTTGTAGGGGTGGTCTTCGGCGAACCGGATCTGGTGTGCGACTTCTGGACCGAATTGGGCCGCAACATGAGCGCCCGGATTGCCGCCAGCCCGGATCCCGCCTCGCTGGGGATCGAGGAGATCATGGCGATCCGGGAGGAAGAGGACTACAAGATCATGGAGCGGCTGCGGCGCCGCGTGGCCGCACTGGTCGACGACCCCGACACCGCCGAGGCGCTCAAGCCGTACTACCGCTTCATGTGCAAGCGGCCGTGCTCGAGCGAGACATACCTGCCGGCGTTCAACCTGCCCAACGTGACGCTGGTGGACGTGTCGGAAGCCAAGGGCGTGCAACGCCTGACGGAGAAGGGCATTGTCGCCAACGGCGTTGAGTACGAAGTCGATTGCGTCGTGTTCGCCAGCGGATTCGAGATCTCCACGGAGATCAGCCGGCGCTTCGCGGTCGACGTCATCGAGGGTCGAGACGGGCTGTCGCTGTTCGACTACTGGCACGACAAATACCGGACGCTGCACGGGATGACCGCCCGCGGATTCCCCAACCAGTTCTTTACGGGCTTCATCCAGGGCGGCGTCTCGGCCAACACCACCGCGATGTTCGAGCAGCAGGCCGAGCACATTGCCTACATCATCGCCGAGGCGCAGAAACGCGGCGCGAGGACCGTCGAGCCCAGCCAGGAGGGCCAGGATGGCTGGGTCAGGACGGTCGCCGAACTCGCGATCGACAACTCGGCATTCGAGATGTCTTGTACCCCCGGCTATTACAACAACGAGGGGCAGGGCGGCGCCAAAGACAATGGTGCGTTCCTCGGTGACTTCTACGCGCCGGGCTTCTACGCTTTCGGCGACCTGATCGCCGAGTGGCGTGCCCGGGGCGACTTGGCAGGTCTGGTCTTGGGCGCATGACGGTCGCAAGGTTTGACAATCGCGTCGCCGTGGTGACCGGCGCCGGGCGTGGGCTGGGCCGCGAGTACGCGCTACTCCTCGCCTCCCGCGGGGCCAGGGTGGTCGTCAACGACATCGGCGGCCGGGTCGACGGCGAGGGGCTCGACGCGGGCCCGGCGGAGCGGGTGGTCGAGGAGATCGCCGGGGCCGGCGGTCACGCCGTCGCATCAACGGCATCGGTGGCGACCCGCGAAGGCGGCGAGGCCGTCATCGCGACCGCGCTCGAGCGCTACGGCCGTATCGACATCCTGATCCACAACGCCGGCAACGTCCGGCGCGGCTCGCTGAAGCAGATGACCTACGAGGACTTCGACGCGGTGCTCGACGTGCATCTGCGCGGCGCGTTCAACGTGGTCCGGCCGGCGTTTCCGGTCATGTGCGCGGCGGGCTACGGCCGCATCGTGCTGACGTCGTCGATCGGCGGCCTGTACGGAAACCACAACGTGGCCAACTACGCGGCCGCCAAGGCGGGCGTGGTCGGTCTGTCCAACGTCGCGGCGCTCGAAGGCGCCGCCGAGGGGGTGCGGTGCAACGTGATCGTGCCGGCCGCGGTGACGCGCATGGCGGATGGCATCGACACCTCGTCCTACCCCCCGATGGGCCCGGAACTGGTTGCGCCCGTGGTGGGTTGGCTCGCGCACGAATCCTGCTCGGTGACCGGTGAGGTGTTCATCGCGCTGGCGGGCCGCGTCGCGCGGGCGGTCGTCGCGGAGACCCCCGGGGTCTGCCGGCCGGCGTGGACGATCGAGGATGTCGGCGGCCATCTGGATGCGATCCGATACGCCGACGCGCCATTGATCTTCCCCGTCGTCCCGGACGGACACGACCGGCACATCCGTTACAGCTTCGAGCTGGCTGGCCGCTCGACGGATCACGGAGCGCTGCATGGGTAGCCCGGCGGGCCCGTTGGCCGGGGTGCGCGTGATCGACCTCACCGCGATGGTGATGGGACCGTACTGCACGCAGATCATGGCCGACCTGGGCGCGGACGTGATCAAAGTCGAACCCCCGCAGGGGGATAACACCCGCTACATCTCCGTCGGCCCGGCGCCGGGCATGAGCGGGGTGTTCGTCAACGTCAACCGCGGCAAGCGCAGCGTCGTGCTGGACTTGCGGACCGACGCCGGAACGCGCGCGTTGCGCGGTCTCGTCGAAACCGCCGATGTGTTCATCCACTCGATGCGCGCCAAGGCGATCGCCAAGCTCGGCTTCGGCTACGACGACGTCGCCGCGCTGAATCCCGCGATCATCTACACCAATTGCTACGGGTACTCCCGCCGCGGACCCGATCGCGACCGCCCCGCGTACGACGACACGATCCAGGCCGAGTGCGGGCTGCCCGCGGTGCAGCAGCAGTTGACCGGCGAGGCCGATTACGTCGGCACCATCATGGCCGACAAGATCGCCGGGCTGACGGCGCTGTACGCGACGATGATGGCGCTGTTTCACCGCGAGCGCACCGGACAGGGACAAGAGGTCGAGGTCGCCATGTTCGAAACCATGGCCTCCTTCATGCTCGTCGAACATGCCAACGGCGCCCTGTTCGACCCCCCGCTGGGGCCGGCGGTGTATCCGCGCACCGTGGCGCCCAACCGCCGCCCGTACCGCACCAGCGACGGCTACCTCGCCGCGTTGATCTACAACGACAAACACTGGGACGCCTTCATGAAGGCCGTGCAGCCACCGTGGGCCAGCGAGCTGTACTCGACGCTGGAACAGCGCGCCCGCGAGATCGACACCGTGTACGGACTGGTGGCCGAGACGATGAAAGAACGGTCCACCGAACAGTGGTTGGCGCTCCTGCGCGAATTGGAGATACCGGCCGCGCCGCTGAACACGCCCGGCGCACTGTTCGACGATCCGCACCTCAACGCGGTCGGCATGTTCGAGACGGTGGACACCCCCCACGGGCCGGTGCGCTTCCCCGGCGTACCCACCTGGTTCTCCCAGACGCCGGGCCGCGTCGCGGGGCCGGCGCCGGAGCTCGGCGCCCACACCGAAGAAGTGCTCGCCGAGCTCGGGTCGAGACAACGCCGAAAAGCCGTGCCGGAGGGCGAATTCGCCGCGGCCCGCGACGGAAAGGAACTCTAGCCATGGGCGTGCCCGTCTACAAGCGCGTGCTCGACCTGTTCGAGGCCGAGGGGGTGAACACGCTCTTCGGAATCCCGGACCCGAACTTCGTGCACATGTTCGCCGAGGCCGACGCCCGCGGTTGGTCGGTGGTCGCTCCGCATCACGAACTGAGCGCGGGATTCATGGCCGAGGCGGCGTCGCGGATGACGGGCAGACCCGGCCTCTGCATCGGCACGCTGGGGCCGGGCATGGCCAACATGGCCGGGGCGATCCAGTGCGCGCTGGTGGAGAACTCGCCGGTGATCTTCCTCGGCGGCCAGCGCGCCCGCGTCACCGAACGCCGGGTGCGGCGCGGGCGCATCCAATTCGTCCGCCAGGAGCCACTTTTCGCGGCGTCCGTCAAGTACAGCGCGTCCATCGAATACGCCGACCAGACCGACGAGATCGTCCGCGAGGCGCTCCGCCGGGCCATGTCCGGCACGCCCGGCCCGGCCTACATCGAGTACCCGTCGCACGTCATCCTCTCCGAACTGGATGTGCCGGATCCGCTGCCGCCGCACCGCTACCGGCTCGTCAACCAGACCGCCGGTGAGCGCGAGGTGGCCGAGGCGGCGAAGCTGATCCGTGCCGCCCAGAGTCCGATCCTGTTGGTCGGGCACGCGGTGCACACCTCGCGCACCGGTGCGGCGGTCAGGCAGCTGGCCGATCTGATGGCCTGCCCGGTGATCCAAACCTCCGGCGGCACCTCGTTCATCGAGGGCCTCGAGGACCGCACCTTCGCCTACGGCTTCTCGCCGGCGGCCGTCGAGGCGGTGGTGAAGTCCGACCTGTGCGTCGCGCTGGGCACCGAGCTCGGTGAACCGAGCCACTACGGCAGGACCCGGCACTGGGCACCGAACGACGCAACGCGCAAATGGGTTCTGGTCGAGCAGGATCCGGTCGCCGTTGGCGTCAACCGGCCCATCGACGTGCCCCTGGTCGGCGACCTGCGCGGGGTGGTGCCCCAGCTGGTGGACGCGCTGCGGGGCAGCCCGCGGAAGGCATCGGTCGATCTGGACCGGTGGATCTCCGAGGACGCGGCCGAGCTGGCGCAGCTCGCCGAGAACGCCCCGACCGGCCGGACGCCCGTCCACCCGGCGCGCTTCGTCGTCGAGGCGACCAAGGCGTTCCCGAAGGACGGCATCCTGGTCCGCGATGGGGGAGCCACCGTCATCTTCCAGTGGACCTATTCGCAGGCCAAGCCGCACGACGTCATCTGGAACCAGAACTTCGGCCACCTCGGCACCGGCTTGCCCTACGCTATCGGCGCCTCGGTCGCCGAGGGTGGGAAGCGCCCGGTGATGCTGCTGACCAGCGACTCGGCCTTCCTCTTTCACATCGCCGAGCTGGAAACGGCCGCGCGCCAGCAACTTCCGCTGGTGTGCGTGGTGGGTGTCGACCACCAGTGGGGCCTCGAGGTGGGCGTCTACAAGCGCACCTTCCCGCAACCGTCGCCGCAACCCGGCGTGCACTGGAGCAAAGACGTGCGCCTCGACAAGGTGGCCGAGGGCTTCGGCTGCCACGGCGAGTACGTCGAGAAGGAGGAGGAGATCGGCCCGGCGATCGCGCGGGCCTACGCGAGCGGCAAGACGGCCGTCGTCCACGTCTGCATCGATCCGAAGGCCAATTCCGAGGAGATGCCCAAGTACGACGAGTTCCGCACCTGGTACGCCGAGGGCACCCAATAAGACAAGGAGCAGTCATGCGCGAATACCTCAAGTTCTACATCGACGGCCGGTGGGTCGATCCGGTGCGCCCCAACACATTCGATGTCGAGAACCCGGCCACCGAGCAGGTCTCGGGGAGGATCTCGCTCGGTTCGGCCGCCGACGTCGACGTGGCGGTCACCGCCGCGCGGCGCGCGTTCGCCGGCTGGTCACAAACCAGTCGCGACCAGCGCCTCGATCTGCTGGAGGCCATTCTCGCCGAATACGGCAAACGCGCGGGCGATCTCGCCGACGCGGTCACCGAGGAAATGGGCGCCCCACCCTCACTGGCCGCGGGCCCCCAGGTGCAACTCGGGCTCGGGCACCTGGTGACCGCGATCGACGTGCTGAAAAACTTCGAGTTCTCCGAGCAGCACGGCGCCACGCTGATCTCCAAGGAGCCGATCGGCGTCTGCGGGTTGATCACGCCGTGGAACTGGCCGCTCAACCAGATCGCGGTGAAGGTGTATCCGGCGCTCGCGACGGGCTGCACGATGATCCTGAAACCGTCTGAGGTCGCGCCGTATTCGGCCTACATCTTCACCGAGATTCTCGACGCGGCGGGCGTGCCGGCCGGTGTCTACAACCTGGTCAATGGCGACGGTCCCGGGGTCGGCGTGGCCCTGTCGAGCCACGAGGGAGTCGACATGGTGTCGTTCACCGGCTCCACGCGCGCCGGCGTCGAGGTGGCACGCAACGCCGCAACGACGGTCAAGCGGGTGACCCAGGAACTCGGCGGCAAGAGCCCCAACATCGTCCTCGACGACGCGGGCTTCGCCGACAGCGTCCGTGCCGGCGTGCTCAACATGATGCCCAATTCCGGGCAGAGCTGTAACGCGCCGTCGCGCATGCTGGTCCCGAACTCGCGGATGGCCGAGGCCAGCACCATCGCGCGGGAAGTTGCCGAACAGGTGAAGGTGGGCGACCCCGCCGACAAGACCGCGATCGGTCCGGTGGCGTCGCAGGCGCAGTTCGAGAAGGTCCAGCGGCTGATCCAGCAGGGCATCGACGAGGGCGCGACCGTCGTCGCCGGCGGTCCGGGACGGCCCGAGGGGCTGCAGACGGGCTACTACGTCAAGCCGACGGTCTTCGCGAACGTCACCAACGACATGACGATCGCCCGCGAGGAAATCTTCGGGCCGGTGCTCTGCATCCTGGGCTATGACGACATAGATCAGGCCGTCGAAATCGCCAACGACACCGACTACGGCCTGGCGGGCTATGTCTCGGGCGCCGACGTCGACCGGGCGCGCGAGGTGGCCCACCGGATCCGCGCCGGATGGGTGACGATCAATCACGCCTTCGACATGAACGCGGCCTTCGGCGGCTACAAGCACAGCGGCAACGGGCGCGAATGGAGCGAATTCGGCTTCCACGAGTACCTGGAAGTCAAGAGCACGCTTGGCTACGCGCCGGACAAGGCCGCCCACTGACGCCGTTGCGTGTCCTCCACTGAATCCGGCGCCCCCGCCCTTAAGCTGGCTCCGATCAAGAGGAGGGGCAGCGACGTATCGGCATCAACTGTGGCGCCGGGCGACACGAAGGTCAGGGCGCGCTAACCGCGAGCGCTGAGCCGGGCGGGACTCATCCCGCGCCGGCGCGTCGTGCTCCGCGGCCCCGGTGGGTCGCGCCCGTGCGCAGAGTCGGTCGCCTGGCGATCTGGGATAAACCCGAGCGGCGCAGCGGAATTCCCGCACTCGACGGATTACGCGCGATAGCCGTCGCGCTGGTGCTGGTCGGGCACGGCGGCATCCCCGGGGTGAGCGGCGGATTCATCGGCGTCGACGTCTTCTTCGTGCTCAGCGGCTTCCTGATCACCTCGCTGCTCCTGGACGAACTCGGGCGCACCGGCCGTATCGAGCTGACCGGCTTCTGGATTCGCCGCGCGCGCCGGCTGCTGCCCGCCCTGGTGTTGATGGTGCTCACGGTCGCCGCGGCCCGCCAGCTGCTTCCCGACCGGTCCCTCACCGGCCTGCGCGACGACGCGATCGCGGCGTTCCTGTGGATGGCGAACTGGCGGTTCGTCGCCCAGAAGACCGACTACTTCACGCAGGGCGCCCCGCCGTCACCGCTGCAGCACACCTGGTCGCTCGGGGTGGAGGAGCAGTACTACTTCGTCTGGCCGGTGCTGCTGATCGCGGTGACGCTGGCGTTGGCCGCGCGGGCCAGGCGCCGCTTCACCCGGGCCACCGTCGGCGGCGTCCGCTTCACCGCGTTCCTCATCGCCACCGTCGGCGCGCTGGCTTCGGCGGCGGTCGCCATGGTGATGGTGTCCGACAACGCCCGCGACCGCGTCTATTTCGGCACCGACACCCGAGCGCAGGCGTTGCTCACCGGCGCTGCGGCGGCGGCCCTGCTGGTGCGCGACTGGCCCTCACTCAACCGCGGCTGGTGCCTGATCCGGACCCGGTGGGCCCGGCGCGTCGCCCGCATCCTGCCGCTCGCCGGCCTGGCGGGACTCGCGGCGGCGACCCATTACGCCACCGGCAGCAGCGGCGAGTTCCGCCACGGCCTGCTCATCGGGGTCGCCATCGCGTCCGTCTTCGTGGTGGCGCCGGTGGCGTTGGAGCAGCGCGGGGCGGTCGCCCGCCTCCTGGCCGCGCCGCCGCTGGTGTGGCTGGGCACCATCTCCTACGGGGTCTACCTCTGGCACTGGCCAATCTTCTTGGTGCTCAACGGCGAACGCACCGGATGGACCGGGCTGCCACTGTTCGCCGCCCGGTGCGGCGCGACGGTGGCGCTGGCCGCGTTGTCCTACTGGCTGATCGAACAACCCATCCGGCGCTGGCGGCCCGCGCGCGTGCCGCTGTTGCCGCTGGCGGCGGCGACGGTGGCCAGCGCGGCGGCGGTGACACTGCTGGTGGTACCGGTGGGGACCGGGCCCGGCTTGCGCGAGGTCGGGCTGCCGCCCGGCGTCTCGGCGGTCGCCGCGGTGTCCCCGTCTCCGCCGGGTGCTGGCCACCCGGCCGGTCCGCGCGATCCCAACCGGCCGTTCACCGTCTCGGTGTTCGGAGATTCCATCGGGTGGACGTGGATGCATTACCTGCCGCCCACACCGGGATTCGCGTTCCTCGACCACACGGTCATCGGCTGCAGCCTGGTGCGCGGCACACCGTACCGCTACATCGGTCAAACCCTGGAGCAGCGACCGGAATGCGACGGCTGGCCGATCCGGTGGTCGACGCAGGTCGGTCAGGACCAGCCGGACGTCGCGCTGCTGATCATCGGCCGTTGGGAAACGGTGGACCGCGTCAACGAGGGCCAATGGACCCACATCGGTGATCCCACCTTCGACGCGTACCTCAACGGCGAGCTGGAGCGAGCGCTGAACATCGTGAGCTCCACCGGCGTTCGCGTGGTGGTGGCCACCGTGCCGTACAGCAGGGGCGGCGAAAAGCCGGACGGCCGGCTGTATCCGGAGGACCAGCCCGACCGGGTCAACCTGTGGAACACCATGCTGCGCAAGACAGTCAGCCACCATCCGAACGTGCAGATCCTGGATCTGAACAAAAAGCTCTGCCCGGATGGCGTTTACACCGCCAAGGTCGACGGCATCAAAGTGCGCAGCGACGGCGTCCACCTCACGCCCGAAGGGGTGAAGTGGTTGACGCCGTGGCTCGAGGAATCCCTGCGCTAAGCCCCGGTGCGGCAGCTGATTTCCATGCTGTCGCTGTCCCGCACCGCGAAGTTGAAACTCACGTAACCGTTTGCGGGATCGCGCACGCGGTCGAGATACGGCTGGGTGTCCGCGGCGCTGGTGTTGTCGGCGACCACCAGTGCGCCGGTCGACAACCGCGGCTCGAGCAGCTCGATCACCGGCAAATACAGGTCCTTCCAACCGTCCAGCAACACGAAGTCGACCGGTTGATCCAGGCCGGCCAGCGTGGCCAACGCGTCCCCTTCGAGGATGGTGATCACGTCGTCCAGACCGGTTTGCTCGAATGTCTGTCGCGCGGCGGCGATCTTGGTGTCATTGAGCTCGGTCGTCACTACCCGGCCGGCACCGTTGTCGCGCACCGCGGACGCCAGGTGGACCGCGGAGATGCCGAACGACATCCCGAATTCGACGACCGTCGCCGGCCGGGTCGCGCGCACCAGGGCGTACAGCAGCCGGCCGGCTTCGGGCGTGACCGGGATGTAGAACTCGCTCATCGCGTCGGCGCGCTCCCGCGCGGTCATCGGCCGGTCGAAGTCACCACGCCTCTCCCGCAGCAGCGACATCTGCTCCTTCGCCTCGGTGTACATGCGGTCGAGCACGGTCGCGACCTTCGAATCCTGCAAAGTATTGGGCATGTCCTCGAGGGTAGGCGTCGGCGTCCGCGCGCAGGTAGGAGCGGCCCGACCCGCCCCAACGACCTCGCGAATGGGTTTGACGGGCAACGGGACGCGGTGTACAAAGGTTTCGCAAGCACCTCGGTAGGTGAGGCGTCTGCATGGACACAGGCCACTGACCCCGAACGTCGAGAGACGCCCCGGGTCAGGACAGCTCTTCCCGGACCCAAGGGTTGAGCCCAAGTGGCTTCCGGGCCCATCGGCTCCGGATACGCCGTGCAGTGCCGAAGCTCCGACGAGAGGGGTGCGACCGGCGGCGCGCCGCCGGCATTCGCTGCCCTCCCGTTTCAGGTGACATGTGAGGACACCCGCGTGTGTCGTGGCCGTGAGGAGGTGAGGGCGAGATGAGTCCGGGCGATAGTCCACATCCGAAATCCGTTTTGTCCCGAACCGGTTCCGGCCGTCCTTCCGCCGCCTGAGCCTCGGCGTCGCCGGCGACTCACCAGGAGTTTGCGGGCTGTCGCTCATGCGCGAGCGCTTTTGGCCGGGCCGATCGGGCCTCCTCAAAAGGAGAAGATCATGGCTTTTGTTGTCACACAACGCGTTACCGGTCGCACCCGCGGGCGTGGGCGGGCGTTGCTCCGGTCGGCGCGGCTGCTGGCCACCAAGCTGCACGCGCGCAGCGCCCTGACTCCGCAGGAGCGGGCCAACCTGTACGTGTCGCGGATGCCCATCGCGGTGGTGACCGCGTCGCTGGGTGGGCACCCGTCGACCGGCACGGGTTCCACGAGAACACGATGACGGTCTCGCCCGAGGCGGTCGTCGTGGGCCCGGCCGCCTCGCTGTGAGGCGTATCTTCGAATGGGTCTGTCCGGCGGACGCGGAAGGAAAGCCCATGGAGGTCGCCAGCATCGGTGTCGCCCGCGTTGCACTCGCGACCGTCCTGGCCGGCGCGGCCCTCGCCGGGTGCGGCGGCAGCAACAACGCATCGCCGACGTCGTCCTCGCGTTCGGCCGCCCCCTTGACCAGTTCCAGCGTGGCCAGCCCGGCACCGGGACAACCCACCGATTACAGCGCTTTGCTGATCAAGGTGACCGATATCGGCGGGGACCTGACCACCCCGCAGCCCCCGGTGCTGAACCCCAACAACGCACCGGGGGTGGCGCAGTTGTTCGCGAGCGCCGACAACAGCCGGCGGATCGGTGACACCATCCTGATCGTCGCCGACCCCGCGACGGCGGCCGCCGGAATCGACAACACCAAGACCAATTACGGCGGCAAGGTCAGCGGCACGTGGCAACCGGTCGACGTCGGCTCCAACGGGACGATGATCTCGGGTACATCGCCCGACAACGCCCAAGCGGTGACGGTGCTGCTGTTCAGCGAGGGCAGGGCGCTGGTCAACCTCGAATTCGACAGCGCGGCAGGCGATCCGATCGATCCCGCGGTTGCCACCGATATCGGGCGTAAGCAGGACGCCGCCATCAGGAAGGGCCTGCCCGGCTAGCCGAACGCCGGGACGGATTTGAGTAGTTTTGCGGATTCGGTCCGCCGGTACGCCGCGCATGCTGGGTGGCATGACCATTCCAAACAGCATGTCCAAGACAACCGCCGCCTTCTTCGTGCAAGCCGCGGCCGCCTTCGGTATCAGCTTCATCGCGGCCCTGGCCGGCATCTACTTCCTTCCCCTTGATGCTTGGCAACGGCTGTTTCTCGGCATCACCTTCCTGTTCCTGGTGTCGAGCGCGTTCACCCTGGCCAAGGTGATCCGCGACCAGCACGAAGCCGCGACAGTTCGGGTGCGTCTCGACGAAGCGCGCATCGAGAAACTGCTGGCCGACTACGACCCCCTCAACACCGCGACCTGAGTAGTACTACTCACGCACTACGCGTAGAACCGCTCGGGCGCGGGCGCACCCGAGCCGTGATGCTTAGTTCATGCTCCCGCGCACCGACGAACACCGTTTGGCGCCAACAATATTTGAGAAAGGTAGGTCTGTGCTCCATGCCCGCGCTGGCAAGATTCCCCGACGTCGCCGAGGTTGCGGCCGCCACCCCGGCCGACCGCGATCGCGTCCTGGACGTCATTCGCATCACCTCGCTGATCGGTGTGGTCCTCGGCCACACCGTGATGGCCATCAGCATCATTCGCAATCACGTGTTGATCTGGGACAACCTGCTGACCACGTCGGCTTGGTTTCAGGCGGCGACCTGGATCCTGCAGATCATGCCGCTGTTCTTCTTCGCCGGCGCCGCGGCCTGCGCATCGTCGTGGTCACCCGGGACCAATTGGGGTGACTGGCTGCTGAAACGCTGCACGCGCCTGTTTCGGCCCGTGTTCTACTACCTGGCCTTCTGGGCCGTGGTGTTGACGGTGCTTTACCACCTTGTGCCGCAGCATGTTTACCAGCCGGTCGCGGGTGTGAGCACCCAGCTGTTGTGGTTCCTGGGCGCCTACGTGCTGGTGCTGGCCGCGATGCCGCTGTTGTACCGCATCACCACCGCCGGGCGCCTGGCCGCGGGGGCGGCCGCCGTCTACGTGACGATCGCGGTCATCGATGCCTGCCGGTTGCACTGGCCGGCGCTGATGCCCCTGGGCTACCTCAACCTGGCCGTGTGGCTGATCCCGGCCATGTTCGGCATCGCCTACCGCCGTGGCCTGCTCACCGGCCGCGCCGCACTGGCCGTGGCAGCCACCTTCTTCGCCGTCGACGTCGCCCTCGTGCAGTGCGGGCCGTACCAGATCAGCATGGTGGGCACCGGTGATCACCAGCTGTCCAACACCAGCCCGCCTTCGCTGCTGCTGGCCGGGCACGCAATCATCCTGAGCGCCTTGGCGATCGCCGCCGCGCCGGCGATCTCTCGCTGGGCCCAGCGACCGCGGGTGTGGTGGTGGACCGCGATCGGCAACTCCGGCGCGATGACGCTGTACTTGTGGCACATGCCCGTGCTGCTGGGCGTGCACCTGGCCTTCGACTACCTCGGTTGGCCTCGTTACCCGGGGGCGCACGATTTCCTCGCCGTGAGCCTGGCTCAGGTGCTCATCGTGGTCGGGGTGGTGGCGGTGCTGTTCGTCGCGCTGCGGCCGCTGGAGAACAACCCGCTGTCCGGTTGGGACGGCGCCCCCACGGTCACCGCCCGCGGGCGGGGGACGGTCATCGGTGTGCTGTTGTGCGTGGCGGGCGTCGCGATCCTGGCCGCCATCAGGTGGGGTCTCAAAGACGACGGCCTGGTCTGCATGGCGGTGATGGTGACCGCGCTGGTTGCCGCCCGCGCGGTTACCGCGGCACCGGCGCAGCGCCGCAGCACAATTGGTGGATAGGCGAGGGATCCGATGACCCGCGGGGCAGTCGGGCGGCCGCCGCGCGGGTCACGGCTCCTCGTCGAGGCCATGCTCGATGGCGTACCGGGCCAGCTCCACCCGGTTGGCAACCTGCAGCTTGCGAAAGGTCGCCTGGACGTGGTTTTCCACCGTGCGGTGGCTGAGCGAGAGCCGCTGGGCGATCTGCTTGGCGGACAACCCCTTTGCGACGAAACGCAACACCTCGGTCTCGCGTGCGGTGAGGGCGGGCCGAGCGGGACCGTCATCCTTACTCTGGGCGATCCGGCGGTACTCACCCAGCACCAGCCCGGCCAGGCTGGGGGTGAACACGGCGCGGCCCTCGGCCGTGGCCGTCACCGCCTGTGTCAGTTCGGCTTTGGATGCGCTCTTGACGAGGTATCCGGTCGCGCCGGCTTTGACGGCCTCCAAGACATCCTCGCGCTCGTCGGATGCCGACAGCACCAGCACCCTGGACGACGGGGAGACCGCCAACACCGCGGCGGTCGCCTGTGCGCCGTCGCCGTCGGGCAGTTGCATATCCATCACGACCACGTCGGGCTTGACCACGCTCGCCCGCCGCTGGGCGGCGGCCACACCGTCGGCGGTGGCGACCACGGTGAAACCCTCGTCGGCCAGGTCGCGGGCGACCGCGTCGCGCCAGATCGGATGGTCGTCGACGACCATCACCGTCGTGGTCACCGCACCGGTCATCGGGTCCCTCTGCGCGGCACGCACAGCTCCCACTCGGCGCCCTCCCCGGGTTCGCTGTGCAGTTGGGCGGTGCCGCCCAGCGAGTCCAGCCGGCCCACGATGGATTGGGAAATGCCAAGGCGCCCTTGGTCGGCCGCCTCCGCGAGTCGGCCAGGGGCGATTCCCACCCCGTCGTCGCGGACGCTCACCAGCACCGAATCGCCGAGGTCTTCGACGAGCACGAACGCGCGGGCGCCGGGGCCGGCGTGGGCGCGCACGTTGTCCAGCGCGTTGCCCACGGCCGCGTCGAGCTCGGTACCCACGAAGCGCGGCAAGGGCACCGGCGTCGGGGGCAGGCTCAACGACACCCGGTCGGACTCCCGGCGGCGCAGCAGGCTGCTCAGGTCGATCGTGGCGTCGTCGGCGTCCGGGTCGATGTCCGTGCAGGCGAGCCAGCGCCGCAGGGCGCGTTCCTGCTCGCTGGCAAGGTCGGCCAGTTCGGCTGTGGCGCCGCCGATTTCGTGACCCCTCTTGGCCACCAGGGCCAGCACCTGGATAGCACCGTCGTGAACTTCGCGGGACAAGCGGTCCCGTTCCTGCACGGCGGCGGTCAATCGGGCCGCCCGTTGCAGCTCGTCGTGGGCGCGCCGCGCGGTCTGAGCGGCCATACCGATCGCCATCCCGATGGCGAGTTCGATTATGGCGGTGGCGTTATGACCCAGGTTGAGGGCGAGGTAGTTCTTGACCGCGAAGTTGGTGGCCATCACCACCAATCCCGTCAACATCCCTCCCGCGGGGCCGAACTGGATGGCGGCGGAAATCGTGGGGTTGCTGGCCCACAACGTCGTCGGCCACGTTTGGTTCTCGGCCGCCCAGTGCGGGTCGGCGACAATGGTGTTCGACGACATGAGCAGCACGACGATCACGATCTCGGCGAGCACCCAGGAGGGCCTGCGCCCGAACCCGCGCAAGTAGGCCACCGCGCAGGCCGCGCTCCATCCGATCAGCACCGCGAACAGCACCCACCCCAGCGCGGGCCGGCGCAGATCGGGATTGACGGCTATCTGAAATCCGGTCGCGTAGATACAGCTCAGCAGCCGAAACACCTGTGCCGCACGCCAAAGCGGGGTAGTGGGATCCAGGCCGTTTCTCGCCATCACGGAAGGCCGGGAGTCCGCCGGGCCGGTGTCAGGCGACGACTTGGATCGGATCGCCGACGTTCACCTGGTTGAAGTACCAGGCGGCGTTGTCCGGGCTGAGATTGATACAGCCGTGGCTCACGTTGGCGTAGCCCTGGGAGTCAACCGACCAGGGCGCCGAATGCACGTAGACACCGCTCCAGGTGACCCGGACGGCGTATTGGGCGGTGATCTTGTATCCCTCGGGCGAACTCAGCGGGATGCCGATGGTCCGCGAATCCATCACCACCGAGCGCTCCTTCTCCAGGGCGGTGAAGTTGCCGATCGGGGTGGGCCGGCTCGGCTTGCCCATCGAGGCGGGCATGGTGCGCAGTACTTCGCCGTTGCGGCTGACGGTGAAGGTGTGCCCGGACAGGCTGGCGACTCCGAGTAGCGCATCTCCGGTGTCAAAACCCGTCGTCAGGGCCTGGATGCCGACCGAGACGTGGGTGTGGGTGGGCCAGTACTGGTTCGGCACCCACTGCACCACGTTGTTCTCGACCCACTCGAAGTGTCCGGGCGTGTTGCTGGGCGAAGTGACGTGGATCGACCGCTCCGCGGCGGCACGATCGCTGACCGGCGCACTGAACCGCACGACGACCGGGTGCGCCACACCCACGGTCGCGCCGTTAGCCGGCAAAACCGAGGCAACGACGGGCGCGGGCTGCGGTACCGGCATCGACGCGTGGCTGCGGCCGGGCGATGCGACCAGACCCATTGCTGTGATCGCGACCATAACAAATAGATAACGAACACCTCGACGCATAGCGCCCGCCCTTCGAGATGGTGCGATTGACACGACTGTATTCTACCGGTTGTTCCCCCGTTACCGCTTTCAGCAAACTTTTTTGGCTTCGCCAGGTCAAGTTCGGCGCGATCACCGTGGCCTCCCGGGGGTTCCGTGCAGCACGGGCGCTTTGGCAACCGAGCGGGCCGCCGGACTGGCTGGCGCGCCGCCGACCCGCTAGCCTCAGCAAAATCCCGGAGCCCGAGGAGGTGCGGGTGCTCTTCCGTCAGCTGGAGTACTTCGTCGCGGTCGCCCAGGAGCGCCACTTCGCGCGGGCCGCCGAGAAGTGCTTCGTGTCGCAACCCGCGCTGTCCGCCGCGATCGCGAAGCTGGAACGGGAACTGAACGTCACGCTGATCAATCGTGGGCACAGCTTCGAGGGCCTGACGCCCGAAGGCGAGCGGTTGGTGGTGTGGGCCAGGCGGATTCTCGCCGAGCACGACGCCTTCAAGGCCGAGGTGCACGCGGTGCGGTCGGGCATCACCGGCATGTTGCGGCTGGGCACGGTCCCCACCGCGTCGACGACGGCCTCGTTGGTGCTGTCGGCGTTCTGCTCGACGCACCCATTGGCGAAGGTGCACATCCTTTCCCGACTGGCGGGCAGCGAACTGTACCGGCGGCTGCGGGAATTCGAACTGGACGCCGCGATCGTGCACGCCGCGCCCGACGAGGCTCACGACGTTAATTTCGTGCCGCTGTACACGGAGCACTATGTGCTGTTGTCGCCGGCGGACATGTTGGGGTCCGCCGCCCCTACGATGACCTGGCCCGAGGCCGCACAGTTACCGCTGGCGTTGCTCGCGCCCGAGATGCGGGACCGCCAGATCATCGACAAGGCCTTCGCCGACCACGCCATCGAAGTTGCTCCGCAGGTCGAAACCGATTCCGTCGCTTCGCTTTTCGCTCAGGTCGCCGCGGGGAACTGGGCATGCATCGTTCCGCATACCTGGTTGTGGAGCTCGCCGCTGGGCCCGGAGGTCCGCGCGGTGCGGATGGTGGATCCGGTGCTCACCGCCGACGTCGCCCTGGCCACCAACGCCGCCGGACCCGGATCGCCGGTCGCCCGCGCGCTCGCCGCATGCGCCGCGGGGCTATCGCTGGACGAGTTCTTCGACGCGCAGCTATCGCGCATCACCCATCGACTTTGACCGTCACCCGGCCGACGCCTTGCTGGTGGGGTTCAGGCTCGCCAGGTGGCCGCTTTCCACCCCGGCCGCCGGGTCGAGCTCGCAGTCGATGATCGACGGCGCGCGCGCCGCGATCGCCTCGGACAACGCCGACCGCAACTCCGCCGGGGTCCTGACGTGATAACCCTTGCCGCCGAAGGCCTCCGCGATCAGCTCGTGACGCGCCCGCGCGTTCAGCACGGTGGGCGCCGGGTCGGCTCCGTTGGGGGCTTCATCGCCGCGATAGACGCCGCCGTTGTTGAGAATGACGACGGTCACCGGCAGCCGGTAGCGGCAGATGGTCTCGATTTCCATGCCGCTGAAACCGAATGCGCTGTCACCCTCGATCGCGACCACGGGTTCACCGGTCTCCACGGCGGCGGCGATGGCGTACCCCATGCCGATGCCCATCACGCCCCAGGTCCCCGTGTCCAGCCGGTGCCGCGGCAGCTCCATGCCGATGACGTTGCGGGCCAGGTCCAGCGCGTTGGCGCCCTCGTTGACGACATAAACGTCCGGGTTCTCCTGCAGCACCGCGCGAATGGCGCCCAGCGCGTTGTAAAAGCGCATGGGATGGGGATCTTCGGCCAACCGCTCGCGCATCTTCGCGTCGTTGCGGGAGGTGCGCTCGGTCAGCTCTTCGGTCCAATCCGCCGGCACCGCGATGCGATGGGTGGCCAGGCCGTCGCGCAGCGCCGACATCACCGAGCCGATGTCGCCGACCAGGGGAGCCGCGATCGGCTGATTGCTGTCGAATTCGGACGGGGCGATATCGACTTGCAGGAATTTGGCGTCGGCGGACCATTGCGGCGAATCCCCGTGGCCGAGTAGCCAGTTCAACCGCGCGCCGACCAGCAACACCACGTCCGCGCGTGCGACCGCCAGCGAGCGCGCCGCCGCCGCGGACTGCGGGTGGGAATCCGGCAGCAGCCCCTTGGCCATCGACATCGGCAGGAACGGAATTCCGCTCACCTCGACGAAATCGCGAATCACGTTGTCGGCCTGGGCGTATGCCGCGCCCTTGCCGAGCACGATCAGCGGCCGGTGGGCTTGCGCCAGCACCTGCAGGGCGCGCTCGACCGCCTCGGGTGCCGGTGGCTGCCGGGGCGCCGGGTCGACGATCCGCCACACCGTGTGCGCCCCGGCTGCCGCGTCCATGGCCTGCCCCAACACCTCACCGGGAATGTCGAGGTACACCCCGCCGGGCCGGCCGGAGATCGCGGTGCGGACGGCGCGCGCCACGCCGCGCCCGATGTCCTCGATCCGGCTGATGCGATAGGCCGCCTTCGCGAACGGCCGCGCGGCGTTGAGCTGGTCGAGGTCCTGGTAGTCACCGCGCTGCAAGTCGACCAGCGCGCGATTGCTGGAGCCCGAGAGCTGAATCATCGGAAAGCAGTTCGCGGTGGCGTTGGCGAGCGCCGGCAACCCGTTGAGGAAACCGGGCCCGGACGTGGTGAGGCAGACCCCCGGCCGGCGGGTCAGGAATCCGGCCGCGGCCGCGGCGTTACCGGCCGAGGTCTCCTGCCGGAAGCCGATGTAGCGGATCCCGGACGCCTGCGCGACGCGGGCGAGGTCGGTGATCGGGATGCCGACGATCCCGTAGATGGTGTCCACGTCGTTGGCCTTGAGCGCCTCCACCACCAGGTGGAAGCCGTCGATCAAACGCGCGGACTCGGGCGCCTGGTCGGGAGATGCCGAAACTGCGGTCATGGTGGCGGCTCCTCGCGTGTGGTCTTCAGGTGAAGTGAGCGTCGGCCCTTACTCTGACGCGCCCGCCCGGCCGGTGTCCAAGACCGCGCCGCTATGCAGCGATTCATCCCATCTATCGGCGCTGTTCAGTGCGGTTACGGGCCGTCGATCGCCGGCGGTTATCGGTCGTGAGTGAATCGATATTGGACGCGCCGCCACGCCGCCCGGCATGGTTCGAGCAGATGATGGTGACGACGGAGAAGGAGCGCGGCGATGGGGACTGAGACGATCACCGGCGGCGACGGGGCGAGGCAGATCGCGGGACCCCGCATCGCCGACCTTGTCCAGGACGCGGCACGCCGATACCCGGAGGCGCCCGCGCTTATCGTCAGCGCCGATCGGATCCCGGTCAGCTATCGCGAGCTACTCCGATTGGTGGAGGACCTGGCCGGGCAGCTGATGCGGGGCGGCCTACTGCCGGGTGACCGCGTCGCGCTGCGCTTCGCAAGCAACGCCGAATTCGTCGTTGGGCTGCTGGCGGCTTCGCGGGCCGACCTGGTCGCGGTCCCGCTGGATCCGGCCCTGCCGGTCGGGGAGCAGCTCGCCCGCAGCGAGGCGGTGGGTGCCCGGGCGGTGCTGATCGACGGTGACGCGCCCGACGACGAAGGGGCCCTGCCGTGGTGGCCGCTCGCGGTGACGGTCGGTGGCCCGACGGTGCGGGTGGACGTGAACGCCGCTCCCGCGCAAGATTTTTCGACACCCGAGGGCCTGCGTGACGACGACGCGATGATCATGTTCACCGGCGGCACCACCGGGGTGCCGAAGATGGTGCCCTGGACCCGCGGCAACCTCGCGGCCTCGGTGCGGGCCATCATCGCCGGATACGGGCTCGGGCCCGCGGACGCCACCGTTGCCGTGATGCCGCTCTACCACGGCCACGGGCTGCTGGCCGCGCTGCTCGCGACCCTGGCCTCCGGGGGCGCGGTGCTGCTGCCGGTGCGCGGACGGTTCTCCGCGCACACCTTCTGGGACGACATCGGCGCGGTCGGCGCCACCTGGTACACGGCCGTCCCGACCATCCACCAGATCTTGTTGGAGCGGGCCGAAACCGACCGACCCGGCAACGCGGCATTGCGGTTCATCCGCAGTTGCAGCGCGCCCCTGACGGCCGAGACGGCGCAGGCGCTGCAGGGCACCTTCTCGGCCCCGGTGGTGTGCGCCTTCGGCATGACCGAAGCCACCCACCAGGTCGCGACGACCGAGGTCGGCCACACCGAAAACCCGGCTGCCACACCGGGTCTCGTCGGCCGCTCGACCGGACCGGAGATTCGGATCGTCGGTCCCGACGGCCGCCCGGTGCCGGCGGGCGAGGTCGGGGAGGTCTGGCTGCACGGACCGAGCGTGGTCCGCGGCTACCTCGGCGACCCGGCGATCACCGCGGCCAACTTCACCGACGGCTGGCTGCGCACCGGCGACCTCGGAACGCTCTCGGCGGCGGGCGAACTCGTCATCCGCGGCCGGATCAAGGAACTCATCAACCGGGGCGGGGAGAAGATTTCCCCGGAACGCGTGGAGGGCGCGCTGGGCAGCCACCCCGACGTGCTGGAGGTGGCCGTCTTCGGCGTGCCGGACAAGCTGTACGGCGAGGCGGTGGCGGCGGTGATCGTGCCGCGGGGTTCCGCCGCGCCGACCGCGGAGGAACTCGCGGCGTTCGCCGGCGACCGGCTGGCCCCCTTCGAGGTGCCGGCCAGCTTCCAGCAGGCTACGGAGCTACCGCACACCGCGAAGGGCTCGCTGGACCGTCGCGCCGTCGCGCAGCGATTCGGCGGCGGGGCGTAACGCCTCAGACACCGGCCTTCACGCGGGTGGCCGCGGCCTCCGGCATGGGTTCGTAGCGGGCGAAGCCACGAGTGAACGACGCGGCCCCGTGGGCCAGTGACCGCAAGTCGATCGCGTAGCGCGTCAACTCCACCTGGGGCACCTCGGCTTTGACCAGCGTGCGTTCGTTGCCCGCGGTCTCGGTGCCCAGCACGCGACCGCGGCGACCCGACAGGTCGCCCATAACCGCGCCGACGAAGTCGTCGGGCACCAGCACCGAGATCTCGTCGATGGGCTCGAGCAGGCTCACCTTCGTCGCCGCGGCGGCCTCCCGCAGCGCCAGCGCGCCCGCCGCCTGGAACGCGAAGTCCGACGAATCCACGCTGTGCGCCTTGCCGTCGAGCAGGGTCACCCGGATGTCGACGACGGGATAGCCGGCGTGCACGCCCTTTTCCATCTGCGCGCGCACACCCTTCTCCACGCTTGGGATGAATTGCCGGGGCACCGCGCCGCCGACCACCTTGTCGAGGAACTCGAATCCCGAGCCCTCCGGCAGCGGCTCCACTTCGATGTCGCACACCGCGTATTGACCATGCCCGCCGGATTGCTTGACATGGCGGCCGTGCCCCTTTGCCTTGCCGCCGAACGTCTCTCGCAGCGGCACCCGAAGTTCCACGGTGTCGACGGTGACGCCGTACCGGTTGGCCAGCGCGTCGAGGACCACGCCGGCGTGGGCCTCGCCCATGCACCACAACACGATCTGGTGGGTTTCCTGATTCTGCTCGATCCGCAGCGTCGGGTCCTCGGCGGCCAGCCGGCCCAGCCCCACCGACAGCTTGTCCTCGTCGGTCTTGGCGTGCGCCTGGATGGCCACCGGGAGCAGGGGCTCGGGCATCGTCCACGGTCTCAGCACGAGCGGCTCGGCCTTGTCGGAAAGGGTGTCCCCGGTCTCGGCCCGGCTGAGCTTGCCGATCGCGCAGATGTCGCCCGCGACCACGGCCTGGGCGGGGCGTTGCTGCTTGCCGAGCGGGAAGGACAGCACTCCGACGCGTTCGTCTTCGTCGTGGTCGGGATGCGTGTGGCCGTTCCCGTTGACCGCGCCGAAGAACGACGCGAAATGGCCCGACACATGAACCGTCGTGTCGGGCCTGATGGTCCCGGAGAAGATCCGGACCAGGCTGAGCCGTCCGACGTAGGGGTCCGACGTCGTCTTCACCACCTCGGCCAGCAGCGGCGCGTCGGGGTCACAGGTCAGGGTCGCGTGGGTGGCGCCCTGCGGCGTAAACACCTCCGGCAGCGGGTGTTCCATCGGCGACGGGAATCCGCGGGTGGCGACCTCCAGCAATTCCAGGGTGCCGACGCCGGTGCTGCTGCAGACCGGGATCACCGGGAAGAACGACCCGCGGGCGACAGCCCGCTCCAGGTCCTCGATGAGCACCGCCTCGTCGATGGATTCACCGCCGAGGTAGCGATCCATCAGCGACTCGTCCTCCGATTCCTCGATGATGCCCTCGATCAGGGTGCCGCGGGCCTCCTCGATCCGATCGGCGTCGGACACCTCGGGCGGTTGCATGGTCCGCTTGCCGCCGGCGTATTGGTAGCGGGTCTGCGACAGCAACCCGATCAGGCCTTCACAGGACGGTAGGTGAGTCGGCAGGTACAGCGGTAACACCTTGTCGCCGAACGCATTCTGCGCGGCGGCCAGCGCCTCGGAATAGTTGGCGCGGGTGTGGTCGAGCTTGGTGATCACCACGGCGCGCGGCATGCCGACCTGATCGCATTCCTGCCACAGCGATTTGGTGGGCTCGTCGACGCCCTCGTTGGCGGCGATCACGAACAGCGCGCAATCCGCGGCGCGCAGGCCGGCCCGCAGCTCGCCGACGAAATCCGCGTACCCGGGGGTGTCCACCAGGTTGATCTTGATGCCGTCGTGCGCCAGCGAGGCGACGGCCAGCCCGACGGATCGCTGTTGGCGGATCTCGGCGTCGTCGTAGTCGCACACCGTGCTGCCGTCGGTGACGGAGCCCGCCCTGGTGAGCACCCCGCCGGCGACCAACAGCGCCTCGACCAGGGTGGTCTTGCCGCCGCCCGAGGGCCCGACCAGGACGATGTTGCGCACATCGCCGGGACCGTTCGCGGTGGGAGCGGCCGCTGCGCCCTGGGAAGCATTCGCCTTGTCCGCCATGCCGTTCCTCCAGTTCTCCGCCATCGCCCGTGCGCCGGCGCGGTGTGCGCTAGCTCACAGGGCCACAAGCAACTTTTCCCCCAACCGCGGCCCAACACAAGGCCACGGGACGGCCACAATTGCGCCGGCTGTCAGGCGTGCCAGCTCGACCAGCGGCGCACCGCGATCGCGATCACCGGCCCGTCCAGCGGAACAGTTTGGTACTGCGGGTATTTGGCGCGCAGCAGCCGATATGCGGCCGCCACCGCCGCCCCGCCGGTGTGGATGGTGGCCGCACCGTCGGCCCGAACCCACCACAACCGCGTCCAGTCATCGGCGTAGTGGTCGACCAGGAGGCTCACGTGCGGGTTCTCTTCGATGTTGGCCAGCCGGCGCAGCCGCCGCGTCGTCTTGGGTTTGGCGTCGACGGCGGTGTACACCACCTCGGGGTGATCCCCGGCTACCGCGAATACCACCGGCACCAGGTGGGGGAGACCGTCGGGCGTGATCGTGCCCAGCCGGGCCACCGGGGATTGGCTGAACCTGGCCTGGGGGTCGAATTCGCCCACCGTGTCAGCCTAGGCGCAGAACGCAACCTACCCACTGCCATGAATAGCTACCTGCATTACGGTTATATACAGACAATTGTGCCGCCCAGAATCGCACGGCCGGGGCAGCTTGGTGTTACCGCGACGCAGGAAGGGTGACGGGATGAGCAAATCGCACCACCGCTCGGTCCGGTGGTCATGGTTGGTCAGCGTGTTGGCGGCGGTCGGACTGGGCCTCGGTTTGGCCACCGTACCGGCGGCCGCGTCGCCGTTCACCGCGCCGCAGGCGCCCCTCGACCCGGCGGCATTGGCCGGCCAGGTGGGGCCGCAGGTGGTCAACATCAACACCAAGTTCGGCTACAACAACGCGGTGGGCGCCGGCACCGGCATCGTCATCGACCCCAACGGCGTCGTGCTGACCAACAACCACGTCATCTCCGGGGCGACGGACATCAGCGCGTTCGACGTCGGCAACGGGCAGACGTACGCCGTCGACGTGGTCGGCTACGACCGCAGTCAGGACATCGCGGTGCTGCAGCTTCGCGGGGCCGCCGGGCTGCCTACCGCCGCGATCGGTGGCGGGGTCTCGGTGGGCGAGCCGGTGGTCGCGATGGGCAACGCCGGCGGCCAGGGCGGAACGCCCAGCGCCGTGTCCGGCAAGGTCATCGCGCTCAACCAGTCCGTCTCGGCGACCGACACCCTGACCGGCGCGAACGAGTCGTTGGGCGGGCTGATCCAGGCCGACACGCCGATCCGGCCCGGGGACTCGGGCGGCCCGCTGGTGAACAACGCCGGCCAGGTCGTCGGCGTGAACACCGCCGCCACCGACAACTACAAGATGTCGGGCGGCGGGCAGGGCTTCGCCATCCCGATCGGCCGGGCGATGGGCGTGGCCGGCCAGATCCGGTCGGGCGCCGGCTCGAACACCGTGCACATCGGCCCCACCGCCTTCCTCGGCCTGGGCGTGACCGACAGCAACGGCAGCGGCGCGCGCGTCGAGCGGGTGGTCACCGGCGGCCCCGCCGCGTCGGCCGGGATCTCACCCGGTGACGTCATCACCGGCGTCGACAACGTCGCGATCACCGGGGCCACGTCGATGACGGACGTGCTGGTCCCGCACCACCCCGGGGACAACATCGCGGTCCACTACCGCTCCGCCGGTGGCGGCGACCGCACCACGAATGTGACGCTGGCGGACGGACCTCCGGCCTGACACCCGCGCCGATAACCCCCGGCTGGCGGCCAAATGGCTTGCCAGCGGGCGTTTTTCGCGACATGTTCGTTGGCGTGATTTCGAATGTCGCGCCTCGGGTACCCGTGGCATCGTGGATTTGATGAACGACGCAAGAGAAGCTGTCGAGCACCATCCCGCGGGGGGCAGTCACGTTCAGGACGGCGTGGTCGAGCACCCCGACTCCGATGACTTCGACAACGCCGCCGCCCTGCCCACCGACCCGACGTGGTTCAAGCACGCCGTGTTCTACGAGGTGTTGGTCCGGGCGTTCTTCGACGCCAACGCCGACGGCTCGGGTGACCTGCGGGGGTTGCTCTCGCGCCTGGACTACCTGCAGTGGCTGGGCATCGACTGCATCTGGCTGCCGCCGTTCTATGACTCGCCGCTGCGCGACGGCGGTTACGACATCCGGGACTTCTACAAGGTGCTGCCCGAGTTCGGCACGGTCGAGGATTTCGTCGCGCTGCTCAACGCCGCGCACGAGCGGGGCATCCGCGTCATCACCGATTTGGTGATGAATCACACGTCGGAGTCGCACCCCTGGTTTCAGGAGTCGCGGCACGACCCGGACGGCCCGTACGGCGACTTCTACGTCTGGAGCGACACCAGCGAGCGCTACACCGACGCCCGGATCATCTTCGTCGACACCGAGGAGTCCAACTGGACCTTCGATCCGGTGCGCCGCCAGTTCTACTGGCACCGGTTCTTCTCGCATCAGCCGGATCTGAACTACGACAACCCGGCCGTGCAGGAAGCCATGATCGACGTGCTTCGCTTCTGGCTGGGCCTGGGCATCGACGGGTTCCGGCTGGACGCCGTGCCCTACCTGTTCGAGCGCGAAGGCACCAACTGCGAGAACCTGCCCGAGACGCACGCCTTCCTCAAGCGCGTCCGCAAGGTGATCGACGACGAATTCCCGGGCCGGGTGCTGCTTGCCGAGGCCAATCAGTGGCCGGCCGACGTCGTCGAGTACTTCGGCGACACCAGCACCGGCGGCGACGAATGCCACATGGCGTTTCACTTCCCGCTGATGCCGCGCATCTTCATGGCGGTTCGCCGGGAATCGCGCATTCCGATCTCGGAGATCCTGGCGCAGACGCCGGAGATCCCCGACATGGCGCAATGGGGAATCTTCCTGCGCAACCACGACGAGCTGACGCTCGAGATGGTCACCGACGAAGAGCGCGACTACATGTACTCCGAGTACGCCAAGGATCCGCGGATGAAGGCGAACGTCGGAATCCGGCGCCGGCTGGCGCCGCTGCTGGACAACGACCGCAACCAGATCGAGCTGTTCACCGCGCTGCTGCTGTCGCTGCCCGGCTCGCCGGTGCTGTACTACGGCGACGAGATCGGCATGGGCGACGTGATCTGGCTGGGGGATCGCGACGGTGTGCGCACCCCGATGCAGTGGACGCCGGACCGTAACGCCGGGTTCTCGAAGGCCAACCCGGGCCGGCTCTACCTGCCCGCCAGCCAGGACTCGGTCTACGGCTACCAGGCGGTCAACGTGGAGGCCCAGCGGGACACCTCCACGTCGCTGCTGAACTTCACCCGCATGATGCTGGCCGTGCGGCGCCGCCACGAGGCCTTCGCGATCGGCTCATTCGAGGAGTTGGGCGGCTCCAACCCGTCGGTGCTGGCGTTCGTGCGGCAGGTGCGCGACGGCGGCGACACGGTGCTGTGCGTCAACAACCTGTCGCGCTTCCCGCAGCCGATCGAACTCAATCTGCAGCACTGGAGCGGTTGCACGCCGGTGGAACTGACCGGCCACGTCGAGTTTCCGCGGATCGGGCACCTGCCCTACCTGCTGACCTTGCCGGGGCACGGGTTCTATTGGTTCCAGCTGACCGCATGTGAGGAGGACTCGCGTGACTGACCCAGCCAAACTGCCGTGGTCGGACTGGCTCCCACAGCAACGGTGGTACGCCGGACGCAACCGGGAGCTGACCTCAGCCGAAGCCGCCGTGATCGTCCCACTCCGGGACGACCTCGACCTGGTTCTGGTCGACGTCCAGTACGCCGACGGTTCGTCCGAGCGCTACCAGGTGATCGTGCGTTGGGATGCCGCGCCGGTATCCGAGTACAGCACCGTGGCCACCATCGGCGCAGCCGGCGACCGCACCGGCTTCGACGCCCTGTACGACACCGATGCGCCGAAATTCCTGCTGTCGTTGATCGACGAATCGGCCGTCCGCGGTTCGTCGGGCGCCGAGGTGCGGTTCGTCAAGGAACCCGACGTCGGCCTGCCACTGGAGGCCATGCCGCACGTCTCCGACGCCGAGCAGAGCAACACCAGCGTCATCTTCGACCGGGACGCGATCTTCAAGGCGTTTCGCCGGGTCAGCAGCGGCATCAACCCCGACATCGAACTGAATCGGGTGTTGGGCCGGGCCGGCAACCCGCATGTGGCCCGGCTGCTGGGTACCTACGAGATGCCCGGCTCGGCGGGCACCCCCGACGCGGCGTGGCCGCTGGGCATGGTGACCGAGTTCGCGGCCAACGCCGCGGAGGGCTGGGCGATGGCCACCGCCAGCGTCCGCGACCTGTTCGCCGAGGCCGACCTCTACGCGTACGAAGTCGGTGGCGACTTCGCCGGCGAGTCCTACCGGCTGGGCGAGGCCGTGGCGTCGGTGCACGCCACCCTGGCCGAATCCCTGGGAACGGCGCAGTCGGCCTTCCCGGTCGACACCGTGCTGGCGCGGCTGTCGGCGACCGCGGCGAAGGTCACCGAGCTGCAGGAGTACGCGACCACCATCGAGGAGCGGTTCGCCAAGCTCGCGGGCGAGGCCATCACCGTCCAGCGGGTGCACGGCGACTTGCACCTCGGTCAGGTGCTGCGCACCCCCGAGAGCTGGCTGCTGATCGACTTCGAGGGCGAACCGGGGTCGCCGCTCGACGAGCGCCGGGCGCCGGATTCGCCGCTGCGCGACGTGGCCGGCGTGCTGCGGTCCTTCGAGTACGCCGCGTACGGGCCGCTGGTGGACCAGGCGGCCGACAAGCAACTGGCCGCCCGCGCCCGGGAGTGGGTCGAGCGCAACCGGACCGCGTTCTGCGAGGGCTACGCCGCCGCCTCCGGGACGGACCCGCGGGATTCGGCGGAGTTGCTGGCCGCCTACGAACTCGACAAGGCGGTGTACGAAGCCGGTTACGAGGCGCGCCACCGGCCCGGCTGGTTGCCGATTCCGCTGCGCTCCATCGCCCGACTCACCAGCACATAGGCGCAGCATAGGAATTCCCTATGCGTCCCCTGCGCGGTCGGCGAGCGTCTGAAAGCATGTCAGCGTGGCAAGCGAAACCTTCAATAGCGAGGCGCGACTGTCGTGGGTGCTGGCGGGCCTGGCCGGTGTGGTGGGCGCGATCTCGTTCACCCACTCCGCGGGCTACTTCGTGGTTTTCATCACCGGCAACGCCCAACGGGCCGTCCTCGGTTATTTCACCGGTGATGGGTGGCTGGCCGTAAGTGCCGGGCTCCTCATCGCGGTGTTCGTCGCCGGCGTGGTCGTCGCGTCGCTGTGCCGGCGATTTTTCTGGGTGGACCATCCGCACGGCCCGACGGTGCTGACCACCTTCAGTTTGGCGGCCGCCACCGTGGTCGACGTGCTCGACGAGGGATGGGAGGAGAATCTCGTCGATTTCTTGCCGATGATGCTGCTGGCGTTTGGTACCGGGGCGTTGAACACCTCTTTTGTCAAAGATGGCGAGGTTTCGGTGCCGTTGAGCTATGTGACCGGCACGACCGTCAAGATGGGCCAGGGCATCGAGCGCCACATCGCTGGTGGTGGAAGCGTCTCGGACTGGCTCGGTTACTTTCTGCTGTTCGCCAGCTTCGTCGTGGGCGCGACCGTCGGCGGCTTCATCAGCGTCGTCGTCAACGGGACCTGGATGCTGGTGATGGCCACGTCCCTATGCGCGGTGACGACCGGGTACACGTACTTCCACCAGGACCGGCGCGCTCTGTTGATGGAACGGTCCGAGAAAAAGCATCGGCAGTAGCGCTGACCGGTGCGCTACTGCCGATGCTGCTCGGGGGTCAGGCGGCCGGCTGAGCCGGTTGCGCCGGTTGCGCCGGTTGCGCCGTGGTGTTGCTGGCCAGCAGCACCTGCTGGATGTCGGGCTTCATCGCGACCAACTGCTGGTTCCAGTACGGCCACGAGTGCGTGCCGTTGGCCGGGAAGTTGAACGTCCCGTTGCGCCCGCCGGCGGCCGCGTAGCTGTTCTGGAACTGCTGGTTGGTGCGCAGCGTGAGACCTTCCAGGAACTTGGCCGGCATGTTGTCGCCGCCCAGGTCACTGGGTGTCCCGTTGCCGCAGTACACCCAGATCCGGGTGTTGTTGGCGACCAGCCGCGGAATCTGCAGCATCGGGTCGTTGCGCTTCCACGCCGGGTCGGTGGACGGTCCCCACATGCTGTTGGCGTTGTAGCCACCCGAGTCGTTCATCGCCAGCCCGATCAGCGTCGGCCACCAGCCCTCGGACGGGTTGAGGAAGCCCGAAAGCGAAGCGGCGTAAGGGAATTGCTGCGGGTAGTAGGCGGCCAGGATCAGGGCGGAGCCGCCGGACATCGACAGGCCCACCGCGGCGTTGCCGGTCGGTGAGATCTGCTTGTTGGCCTGCAGCCACAGCGGCATCTCCTGGGTCAGGAACGTCTCCCACTTGTAGGTGTAGTTCTGCCCGTTACCCGACGACGGCTGGTACCAGTTGCTGTAGAAGCTGGACTGGCCGCCGACCGGCATCACCACCGACAGGCCGGACTGGTAGAACTCCTCGAAGGCGGGGGTGTTGATGTCCCAGCCGTTGTAGTCGTCCTGGGCCCGCAGCCCGTCGAGCAGGTACACCGCGTGCGGTCCGCCGCCTTCGAACTGGACCTTGATGTTGCGGCCCATCGACGGCGACGGCACGTCCAGGTACTCCACCGGCAGACCCGGCTTCGAGAACGCCCCCGCGGTGGCCGATACGCCGGCGGCGGTGACGAGGCCGGACATCAGGGCAGCCCCCATAGCCGCGACCGCCAGTTGGCGCGGCATGGATGCCGCGGCGCCACGCAACTTTCCGAAGAACTTCATAGCTCTCTACCCATCCCAACTTTCATCTGCCGCGTGCCGCGGTCGAATCCGTTCGCTGGGCAGTCAAACACGGGGAGAGGGCGCAAATCGCTTGTCAGGGCCGCAGCTTCACATCGCGGTTGGCTAACGATTAGGCGTCGGCCGGAAATCGTTGCCGATCGGTCACGATCGGCTATCGAGGCGATAACTAGGCGACGAGCCGGCGCAATAGCGTTGACGCCGAGGCGATTCCGAGCACGGCGGCCACCAGCAGCACCACGATGTCCATCGGATCGAAGGGCGTGCCGATGAGCAGTCCCCGCAGCGCGTTGACCTCGTAGCTGAGCGGGTTCACCCTGCTCAGCACGTGCAGCCAGGCCGGCATCACGTCCACGGGATACAGCGCGTTGGAGGCGAAGAACAACGGCATCGTGATCGCCTGCCCGATTCCCATCAGGCGGTCGCGGTTGCGCACCAGGCCCGCCAGGGTCATCGACAGGCAGGCGAAGAACGCGGCGCCGAGCATGACCACGGCCATCGCCGCCACGATCCGCAGCGGGTTGACGGTCAGGCCGACGTTCATCAGGTACGCCAGCGCCATCACACCGACCACCTGGGCGACCGAGCGCACGCCGGCCGCGAACGCCTTGCCGGTGATCAGCGCCGACGCGGGTGCCGGCGTCACCATCAGCTTGGCCAGGACCCCGGCGTCGCGGTCCCAAATGATCTGTATGCCATAGAAAATGGAGATGAACAGCGCCGACTGGGCGATGATGCCCGGCGCCAGGAAGGCCAGGTACGACACCGATCCGGTCTGGATGACGTGCAGGTGGCTGAACGTGGTCCCGAAGATCAGCAGCCACAGCGCCGGCTGCACCATCCGGGTGACCAGTTCGGTCCGGTCGTGCTGCAGCTTCTGCATCTCGACGATGGCGAACGCACCGATCCGGCTGAACAAGGCGCCGACCCGTTGCCACCCATGGGGTGCGCGGACCAGCGGTGTGGGCATCACGCTATCAACCGACACGACGCGCAACCTTTCTCGCGGAACGGATTTCGCCGAACGAACCCGCCGAGTCCGACGACGCCTGCTCATCCGCCAAGCCGGAGGCCGCGTAGTGGCGGAAGACGTCCTCGAGGGTCGCGCGCGGCGACACCGTCGACTTCAACTTGGCCGGTGTGCCCACCGCCCGCAACTCACCCCGGTGCATCAGAGCCACGCGATCGCACAACGCGTCGGCCTCTTCCATGTAGTGGGTGGTCAGCAGCACGGTCATGCCGAACTGCGCCTGCATCTTTTGCACCTGCGTCCAGACGCCGTCACGCGCGATCGGGTCGAGTCCCACGGTGGGTTCGTCCAGGACGAGCAGCGACGGGCGGTTCACCAGCGCCTGCGCCACCTCGAGGCGGCGGACCATGCCACCGGAGTAGGCGGCGGCCACCCGGTCGGCCACGTCGAGCAGGTCCATGGCCGCCAGCGCCTGCTCGACGCGATCGGACCGCGCGGCCCGCGGCACGCCGTAGAGCCGCGCGAACCACTCGACGTTCTGCCGGCCCGTCAGCGCGGGCTCGATCGAGAGTTGTTGCGGCACATAGCCGATGTTGCTGCGAATGTCCGTGGTCTGGTGACGGGCGTCCAGCCCGAAGACGCGCAGTTCGCCCTGTTGCACCGGTGCCAGCGTGGTGAGCATGCGGACCATCGTCGTTTTCCCGGCTCCGTTCGGGCCGAGCAGGCCCATGGTCTCGCCGGGCCGCACCTGCAACGTCACGTCGTTGACGGCGGTGAACTGGCCATACCGGTAGCTCAGGTGCCTGGCGTCGATCGCCATCGGCAGTTGTGCGCTCATGATTGCCGCTCCTGCAGTGTCCTGGTCATCGTCTCGATGACCTCCAATCCCCTTGTCAAAGACTCGATTTGCTCGTCGTCGAGCTCGGCGAGCACCTCCGCCAGCACGGCGCGGCGCGCGGCTCGCGACGCGTCGACGATCTGCTGGGCGGGCTCGGCGAGGTGTAACCGCCCGACCCGGCGGTCCGGGTCGCCGACGGTGCGCAGCAGCAACCCGCCCGCGACCAACTTGGAGACCAGGGTGGAGGCGGTGTTGGGCGCCAGCCCGAGCTCGGCGGCCGCGGCGTTGACCGAGATCCCCGGTTGCCGGCCCACCAGCCACAACAGCTCGGACTGGGACTCGGTGAGCCGTGACGAGTCGAAGCCGCGGCCGGCCGACCGACGCAGTTGCCGGCGGAATCGGCCGACGACGCGAAACACGTCGGTGACCACATCAGTACTCGCCTTCACTTTTTCCATAATACCTCTGTAGCCGAGCTATTTATGTGCGCAAGCTGTGCAGAAGGTATGTACCCGCTACTTCGGGAGGCGATGCAGGACCACGTCGGACAGGGCGCCGTCGTCGACGCGGGCGGTCATGTAGGTGCAGAACGGCTGCCGACGGCGGTCGGTGGGCGAACCCGGGTTGAGCAGGTGCAATCCGGTGGCGGTGGTGGTGTCCCAGGGGATGTGGCTGTGCCCGAACACCAGCACCTGGCTGTCGGGATACAGCCGGGACATCCTGTTTTCTCGCCCGGTTGCCGCGCCGGTCTCGTGCACCACCGTGAAACGCACCCCGGCCAGCGTGACGTCCGCGCGCTCCGGGAGCCGGGCCCGCAGCGCCGGGCCGTCGTTGTTTCCCCAGCAGGCGACGAGCCGGGCCGACCGGCCGTCGAGTTCGTCGAGCAGTTCGGGCACCACCCAGTCGCCCGCGTGCACGACGACGTCGGCCGCGGCGACTTCATCCCATACCCGTGCGGGCAGGTCGCGGGCGCGGTTGGGGACGTGGGTGTCGGATATCAGCAGCAGCCGCACAGTCCCATCTTGCGCGGTGGTCAGACCCCGGCCGTGTGGAGCCGGGGGGCGGGCGCATCGGCGGCCTCACCCAGTAGCAGGGACCGCACGACGCTGCGCGGACCGAACGGCCGCAGCATGGAGCTGGCCGGGCGGGGCCGCACGCGCAGTGGCCACCAGAACCACCGGCCCAGCAGCGCCGCGATCGACGGCGTCATGAACGAGCGCACGATCAACGTGTCGAACAGCAGGCCGAGGCCGATCGTGCTGCCGGCCTGACCGATCGAACGCAGGTCGCTGGCGACCATCGACATCATGGTGAAGGCGAAGACCAGGCCAGCCGAGGTGACCACGCCGCCCGTCTCGCCCATGGAGCGGATGATGCCGGTTTTCAACCCCGCGCCGATCTCCTCCTGGAACCGCGACACCAGCAGCAGGTTGTAGTCGGAACCGACGGCCAGCAGGATGATCAACCCGAACACCGGCGCGATCCAGTTCAACTCCAGCCCGAAGAGGTGCTGCCACACCAACACCGAGAGCCCGAAGGCGGCACCCAACGACAGCAGCACCGTGCCGACGATCACGGTTGCCGCGACCAGAGCGCGCGTGATGATCAGCATGACGACGAAGATCAGCGTCAGCGCCGCGAGACCGACGATCAACAGGTCGTAGTGGGAGCCGGACTGGATGTCGCGATAGATGGCGGCCGTGCCGGCGAGGTAGAACTTGGCTCCGGTCAGGGTGGTCCCCTTCACCGCTTGATGTGCGGCCGTCAGCTCCGGCATGACCGCCGAGATGCCGGCGGGCGTCGCCGGGTCCGCCTCGTGGGTGATGATGAATCGCGCGGCCTTGCCGTCCGGCGAGAGGAAAAGCTGCAGACCGCGCTGAAAGTCGGGATTCTGGAACGCTTCCGGCGGGAGATAGAAGTAGTCACCGCTGCGCGAGGCGTCGAAGGCCTGACCCATCGCGCTCGCCGTGTCGGTCATCTGGGTGATCTGTGTGACCAGGCCGGAGAAGCTGCTGTGCATCGTGAGCAGCGTCCCCTGCATCGAGGTGGCGACGGCGATAATGGGCGGGAACTCGGCGAGCATCTGGGGCAAGATCGCGTCGACGTTGTTCATCTCCTTGATCAGCGTGCTCATGTTCTCGCTGAACTTGTCGACGCCGTCGATCGCCTCGAACACCGACCTCGACGCCCAGCACACCGGGATGTTGAAACAATGCTGTTCCCAATACAGATAGCTGCGGAACGGCCGGGCGAAATCGTCGAAATCCGCTAGGTGGTCGCGCATCTCGTCCAGCGTGGTTTGCATCTCGTGCATATCGCCGGTCATGCGGTGGGTCGCGTCGCCCATCTGCCCGAGCAGGCCCTGCATCCGCCGCATCGAGGCGATCATGGCGCCCAGGTCGTCGCTCATCTTGAGCATGTCGTCGGTGCGGTCCTTCATGAACTGGATGTTCTGCCGGATCGGAATCGACTGGGCACTGATCTGGAACGGTATGGACGTGTGCTCGATGGGACCGCCCAACGGCCGGGTGATGCTCTGCACCATCGCGATGCCGGGTGAGTTGAAGACGTTCTTGGCGATCCGGTCCAGGATGATCATGTCGCCGCTGTTGCGCATGTCATGATCGCTTTCGATCATCAGGATGTCGGGATTCATGGTGGCGGCACTGAAATGGCGCTCCGCGGCGGCATATCCGACGTTCGAGGGCAGGCCGCGCGGTATATAGAAGCGGTCGTTGTAGCTGACCTTCATGCTGGGCATGATGAGGATGCCGACGATCGCGATGACCAGTGAGGCCGCGAACACCGCGCCGGGCCAGCGCACGCTGGCGGTGCCGATTCGCCGCCACCCGCGGGTCTTGATCATCCGTCTCGGGTCGAGCAGTCCGAACCTGGTGGCCACCGCGACGACGGCGGGCCCGGCGGTCATTGCCCCGGCCACCACGACCAGCAGGCCCAGCGCCGACGGAATGCCCAGCGCCTTGAAATAGGACAGGCGCGCCAAGTGGAGGCAGAAGGTGGCCCCCGCGATCGTCAAACCCGAGCCCAGGATGATGTGGGAAGTTCCGCGGAACATGGTGTAGTAGGCGGTTTCTCGGTCCTGACCGGCTTGACGCGCCTCCTGGTAGCGCCCGATGAGAAAGATCGCGTAGTCGGTGCCCGCCGCGATCGCCAGCGAGGACAGCATGGCGACGACGAACGTCGAGAATCCCAACAGTTCGTAGTTGCCGAGAAGCGCGACAAGTCCTCTGGCGGTGCCCATTTCGAAGCCGACCATGACCAGGACCAGCAGCACCGTGCTGACGGATCGATAGGCGATGAACAGCATGATCATGATGACCACCCCCGTCACGCCCATCATCTTGAACATGCTCTTGTCGGCGGCTTCGTTCATGTCGGTCGTCAGCGGTGCCGGACCGGTCACGTACACCTTCAGCCCCTGGGGCGGCGCCGACTTGTCGACGATTCTCCGTACGGCGTCGACGGATTCATTGCCCTGGGTGCTGCCCTGGTTGCCGGCCAGGTTGAGTTGGACGTAGGCGGCCTTGCCGTCCTTGCTTTGGACTCCTGCGGCGGTAAGCGGGTCGCCCCACACGTTCTGGACATGCTGCACGTGCTTGGGGTCTGACTGCAGTTTCTGCACCAGGCCGTCGTAATAGCGGTGCGCCTCGTCGCCGAGTTGTTTATCGCTCTCCAGAACGATCATCGCGATGCTGTCGGAATCCGACTCGTGGAACGTTGCGCCCATGCGCTTGGCGGCGATCATCGCGGGCGCGTCCTGGGGCGACATCGTCACCGCGTGCTTACGCGCGACCGACTCGATCGGCGGCACAAGAACATTCAGGGCGACGGTGAGCAGCAGCCAGCCGATGATGATCGGCCACGCGAACCTGCGGACGAACCGCATGAATCTCGGCCGGGCGTCGCTATCGGTATTCATCCGGCTTTCACCAGACAGGAGGTTTGGGCGTGGCGCCCGGCCGAGGACCGCTCGTCCTTGATCTCCCCGTCGACGGTGATGCGGCAGCCGATATCGTCGCTATTGCCTTGTGCCACAACGCTCGCGATCACGGCGGGCACGGTTGTCGTGACCGTGAAGGTCCAGGGCAGGCCGGTGAAGTCCACCTGTTGGGGGTCCGAGTTCTTGTCCAAGTAGCTCAGCGTTCCCGACGTGCCGCCGGGGCCGTAGACCTCGTAGGTCACCCGCTTGACGTGTGACGGGTCGAGCGGTGCGGCGCTGCTGCCCGTCGCGGTGAAGATCGCGTCGGAGCCGAAAACGCCGCGCAACCGCTCGACGGCGATGCCGCCGAGGGCAACTGCCGCCACGACGACGAGCGGCACCCAAGCCCGCTTGAGAAACGTGGACATCGACGATTCCTTTCATGGCATGGGCCCGCGGTGGCCACCTTTGTCATACCCCTGGGGGTATTGCGCACAATCTAGCATATACCCCCCTGGGTATGGTAGGAAGGAGACATGACAAACGAAGTTCGCGGCGGTTCACACCTTGAAGCCGGCGTCGCCGGCCACGATGCCGCCGACATGGACGCGGTGCTCGCCCGGCTGCGTCGCGCGCACGGTCAGCTCGGCGGGGTGATCGGGATGATCGAACAAGGCCGCAGCTGCAAAGACGTGGTCACCCAGCTGGCCGCGGTGTCGCGGGCGCTGGACCGCGCCGGCTTCAAGATCATCGCCTCGGGCCTGCGCGACTGCATCACCCGGCCGGCGGATGGTCGCACCGACGGGCCGGCCGTGTCGATCGACGAGCTGGAAAAACTGTTCCTCAGCCTGGCCTGACGGTCCGGAGCCTAAGAAAGGGTCAAGCGATGAACCCCGCCGACGATGGTCGCTCGAAGGTGACGCTGTGGCTGGACCCGGTGTGCCCGTTCTCCTGGAACACAGCCCGGTGGCTGCGCGCCGTCGCCGAGAAGACCGGCATGGTTGTCGATTGGCAGCAGATGAGCCTGGCGGTTCTGAACGAGGGACGCGAACTCTCACCCGCGCACCAGGCCCGGATGCGCGACTCGCTGGAAGTGGGCCGGCTGATGGCCGCGGTCGCCCGCGAACGGGGCGCCGCCGGGTGGACTGCCGCCTACTTCGCCTTCGGCGAGCGATACTTCGACCGCTCCGAGCCGCTCGGCGAAGACCTGGTCGCCCACGTGCTGACCGCGGCCGGCGTCACCCACGCCACGGCCGGGGCCATGGCGGACGGATCCCTGGACGAACTCGTCCGGCGTGGGCACCAGGCCGGACAGGATGCGCTCGGCGAGACCGGCGGCAGCCCGATCCTGCGGATCGACGGGCGTGCCTTCTTCGGGCCCGTCCTGACCGCGTTGCCCGAAGCGCACGAGGCCGTCGCTCTGTTCGACGCCGTCGCCACGCTCGCCGCGGTTCCACAATTCAGCCAGCTGCAACGCCCACGCGCCGCGGCCTAGCAGAACCAGACAGAGGAGGAAAAATGACAACCGGGTTGAGCACCACTTTGCACACCTCGTTCGAGGACGCGGTGAAACGGACGACGGACGCTCTCGCCGAGCAGGGTTTCGGCGTGTTGACCACCATCGACGTCAAAGCCACGCTGAAGCAGAAGCTCGGGGAGGAGATGGAGGACTACCTGATCCTGGGGGCGTGCAACCCGACGTTGGCGCATCGCGCCCTGGGCATCCATCGCCAGATCGGGCAGCTGCTGCCGTGCAACGTCGTGGTGCGAACCGACCCCGACAGCGCGGACGGCTCGGTCCTCGTCGAGGCGATGGATCCCCAGCTCATGGTCAAGGTGACCGCCGAGCCGGGGGCCCTGCAGGACGTGGCGGACCAGGCCACCGCCAAACTGCAAGCCGCGATCGGCGCGCTCGGCTAGCCCTGTTGGCTCCGCGCCTCGGCGCCCGTCTCGCCGGCGTCGAAGGTGTCGTCGGAACCGGCGGCCCCCACGTAAGAGCCGTCGTCCTCGCCGGCTGCGTCCCGCGACCGCGACTCGTGCGCCTCGGGCTCGACGTCGTCCTCGGTCTTGTGGCCCTTGTGGTCTGACATATTTACCTTCCTTGCCGCTCAGGCGTTCGGGTAGGCATTCCCCCACCGGCGGCCGTGAAACACGCGCTATCGTTACCACCCGGAGTGAAGGAGAACCTCAATGCGCACCTTCGAATCGGTAGCCGATCTCGCGGCCGCCACCGGCGAAACCATCGGGCATAGCGACTGGGTGACCATCACCCAGGAGGACGTCAACCTGTTCGCCGACGCGACCGGTGATCACCAGTGGATCCACGTCGACCCCGAGCGCGCGGCCGCCGGCCCGTTCGGTGGGACGATCGCCCACGGTTTCATGACCCTGGCGCTGCTGCCGCGGCTACAGCACCAGATCTACACCGTCAACGGCATCAAGTTGGCAATCAACTACGGCCTCAACAAGGTTCGCTTTCCCGCCCCGGTGCCGGTCGGCTCCCGGGTGCGCGCGGAGACATCGCTGGTGAGCCTCGACGACGTCGGAAACGGCGCCGTGCAGGCGACCATGTCGACGACGGTGGAGATCGAGGGCTCGGCCAAGCCCGCATGTGTGGCCGAAAGCATCGTCCGCTACATCACCTGAAACTTGGCTCGGCGCTAGAACTCCGCGACGGAATGCTCCAGCCGCTCGGCCAGCCGGGCCTGCGCCTCCGCGCGTCGGGTGGGAATGTGCGCAGACGGGAATGGCGTTGTCACGGGCTGGTATTCACGCAACGTCCGCCGCGCGACCGTCATCTTGTGCAGTTCGGTGGCGCCGTCGGCGATGCCCAGTGATTCGGCGGCCACCATCATCTTGACGAAGGGCATCTCGTCGGAGACGCCGAGCGCGCCGTGCAAGTGCATGGCCCGCTGCACGACGTCGTGCAGGACTTGGGGCATGGCTACCTTCACCGCCGCGATGTCGCGGCGCACCTTCTGGTAGTCGTGGTGCTTGTCGATCAGCCACGCCGTGCGTAACACCAGGAGCCGGAACTGCTCGATCTGAATCCAGCTGTCGGCGATCTTCTCCTGGGTCATCTGGAAATCCGACAGCCGCCCGTGCCGCGTCTTGCGGGACACCGCACGCTCACACATCATGTCAAAAGCGCTGCGCGCCAACGCGATCGTGCGCATCGCATGGTGGATGCGGCCGCCGCCGAGGCGGGTTTGCGCGATCATGAACGCCTGCCCCTCACCGCCGAGTACGTGGTCGGCGGGCACGCGGACATCGGTGTAGCGGACGTAGCCGTGGCTGGCCCGCGCCGAGGACTCGGCGCCCACGCCGACGTTGCGCACGATCTCGATGCCCGGTGTCTCGGCCGGCACGATGAACAGCGACATCTTGTCGTAGGTGCGGGCTTCGGCGTTGGTGACGGCCATCACGATGAAGAACGACGCATGCTTGGCGTTGGTGGAGAACCACTTCTCGCCGTTGATCACCCAGTAGTCGCCGTCGCGGGTCGCGGCGGTGACGAATTGTCCGGGGTCGGAACCACCTTGGGGTTCGGTCATCGAGTAGCAGGAGGTGATGTCGCCGTCGAGCAGCGGCTGCAGGTAGCGGGCCTTCTGTTCGTCGGTGCCGAACATCGCCAGGATCTCGGCGTTACCCGAATCCGGCGCCTGGCAGCCGAACACCGACGGCGCCCAGCGGGAGCGGCCGAGAATCTCGTTGAGCAGCGCGAGCTTGACCTGACCGAAGCCCTGCCCGCCAAGCTCCGGCCGTAGGTGCGCCGCCCACAGCCCCTGGTCCTTCACCTGCTGCTGCAACGGCCGCAGGATCGACATCATCTCGGCGTTGCGCTTGTCATAGGGGTCGAGCGCCACCAGGTCGAGCGGTTCGAGCTCGTCGACCATGAACTTCTCGACCCAGTCGAGCTTGGCCTGATATTCCGGGTCCGTTTCGAAATCCCACACGGTGACCACCCGTTCCCCGGCGCAACGTCGCGCCGGACTCGTCGATGAAGCCACCCCATCGTAGATGGCGCCGGCGGCAGATCAATCGTCGCTGCGGGTGTCGATCACGCCCTGCGCGATGTCGATGAGCTTGACCTGACTCTCCTGGGACAGGCGGCGCAACAGGTCGAACGCGCGCAGTTCGTCCACGCCGTAGCGCTCCATGATGATGCCCTTGGCCTGGCCGATCCGGTCCCGCGTCGACAGGGCCGACTGCATCTGCTGCCCGTGGCGCCCGGCCATGATCGCCGAGGCGGCGTGCGCGGCGAAGACCGTGCCGATGGTTTCGGCTTCGGTGTCCCACACGTTGGCCTTGAAGCTGAACAGGTTCAGCGCGCCGGCGGTACGTTCCGCGGTGTACAGCTTGAAAGAAAGGCTGCTCAACACACCGCGTTCCACGGCCGCCGGCGCGTAGCGCGGCCACCGTGGTTCGTCACGCAGGTCGTCGGTGCGCACGATGGTTTGTTTGAGGGCGGCGTCGTGGCAGGGGCCCTCATCGAAGTCGTGCTGTAGCTGATCGAGCTCAGCGGCCAGGCCGTCGGTGTCCGCGACGGATTCGAAGTCTCCGCCACCCTTGATCAGCAGCACCCCCGCGACGTCGGCGGCCGGTATCAGCTCGACGGCGGCGGCGGTCACGTCGGTGAGGACGTCTTCGAGCGTTCGCGGCGCTGCGATGTCGCGGGCAAGCTCGGCCATTCGCACGGCGAGCGAATGCCCGGCGTTCGGGTTCGAAGAGTCCATAAGACGCGATTGTCCACGATCGGCCCGGACCCGTCACCCGCGCACCGTTTGTCCGCAAAGGCCGGGGGTATCCGGCGACACCAGAGCCATTCTCGTCAAAAGCCTAGGAGACCCAATGTTCGTTCATAACAAAGATCTTCAATTCGAGGTCCGCGTCGACCGGCCCGACCCGCGGTTCGCGACGCTGCTGCAGGAGCAGTTCGGTGGCGCCAACGGTGAACTCAAGGCCGCCATGCAGTACTTCACGCAGGCGTTCGTCCTGCGCGACAAGAATCCCAAGATGTACGACCTGTTCATGGACATCGCCACCGAGGAACTCAGCCACCTCGAGATGGTCGGCTCGATGATCACGATGCTGCTCGACGGCCTCAACGACAATCTGAAGGTTGCCAACGAGAAGTGCGATTGGATGCCCGCGGTGGCTAGTGGGGACGGTCGCGACCAGATCATTCACCAAGCTGCGGTCAACCCGCTGTATCTGGCGCTGAACGGTGGCGGTCCGGACGTGAGTAACTCCCAGGGGGTGCCCTGGATGGGCTCGTACGTCACCGCCAACGGCGACCCCACGGTGGACCTGCGCAGTAACCTGGCCGCCGAGTCCCGCGCGAAAATCGTCTACGAGTACCTGAAGCAGTACACCGACGATCCAGGTGTGCAGGACACGCTCACCTTCCTGATGACGCGGGAAGTGACGCACTTCCAGCAGTTCACCGCGGCGCTCAACGAGCTCCCGGTCAACTTCCCGCCGGGGCAGTTGCCGGGTGACCCGCGTTTCCAGAACGTCGCGTTCAACATGTCCAATGGTGGCGGCGAATCGATCCGGGGGCCGTGGAACCAGGGTCAGGGTCCGTGGCCGAAGGGCATGGAGTGGGAGTACGTCGAAAAGCCCGAACAGCAATGGCTGGGCGGCAGCACGCGCCAGAACCAGGGTGCGCAGCAGAACCCGCAGGGTTCACCCGCCATCACCGCCGAGAAGCCGTTCACGCACGAACAGCACACGCCCACAAGCTAATTGAAGACACGGAGACCGGGCGCTGAGGATCCAGCGCCCGGTCTTCGAAATGACTATTTCACCTGCGGGTCCGGCGGGTTGTCCTCGGCGCGACCGGTCAAGGCGTCGCGCACGTGGTCCACGACCGCCGCGCCCATGCCCATCGTCTTGAGCACCGCCGGGTGGGGCGGGGTGTCCGGGTGGGGCCGGGTCGGGGCGATTTTCTTTGCCTGCTCCAGCTTTTCGCCGATCTTCTCCAACTCTTCCCGGTCGATCGCCATCTCGACCTGCGGCCACACCACATCCTGTTCGTAGGCGATGTGTTCGCGCCCCGCCTTGATGAACTCCTGCAGCGCTTCGTGATAGTCCGGCTCGCCCGGCTTGCCGTCCTCGAGCCGCTGCAACAACTTCTTGCCGGCCTGCTCCTGTTCGATGGCCTTGTCGACGATCCCGTCGCCGATCGCCTTGCGCACCGCCGGCCAAAAGAACTGCTCCTCAATGGCTTCGTGCTGCGACTCGGCGATGACGAGATTGTTCACCACGGTTTCCAGGCCGCTCGCCTCGGCGCCCGAGCCCGACGGCGCCCCGTCGAGCGACTCGAACAAACCGAGCACGCTTTTGTGATCGTGGCGAAGAAAAGTGATTGCGTCCATGCCTTGCCTTCCAGTCGGGCTTGTCACTCGAAGTGGCCTGCGGATACCCGGGGCCGGGCCGTTGAAACCGGGAGTCCGCTTCTGACGACTTCGAATGTGGTTGGGGGAAAACGTCGATCGCATTCGCGCGACCGTCGGGCTAGCGCAACTTAGGCAGGACGTTGGCGCCGTAGAACTCGATGGCCGTCAGCGGATTGCCTTGGGGGAAATGCAGAAACGGCACCGCGCCGGCGTCGAGGACCGCCTGCGCCGTCTTGATGTGCGGGGCGGGGTCGGTGCCCACGGTCCAGTTGGCCAGCACCTTGTCGATGGGGTTGACCTGCGCGGCGCGCTCGATCTCGACCGGATTCGGCTGGTCGACCGCGCCCGCGGTGAAGCGCCAGAGGCCGGCGGCGGCGGTGGCCTCGGCGTTGTCGCCGACCACCGCGAACAACTCGGCGCGCTTGCCCAGGGTCTCCGCGTCGCGGCCGGCGGCCCGCGCACCGGCACCGAACGCGGCCAGCAGCGCGGGGTTCGTGACGTCGCGGGCCTGACCGATCCAGCCGTCGCCGTATTGCCCGGCCAGCGTTGCGCTCTTGGGTCCGCTGGCGGCCACGAAGATCGGTGGCGGCGTGGGCGGCGCGTCGTAGAGCTTCAACGCGTTGGTCTGAAAGTAGCGGCCCGCGAACGAGGTTCGTGTTCCGCTCCACAACTGGCGAATCAGGCCAATGGCCTCGACCAGCCGGTCGTGACGCTCGGCGTACTTGCCGAAGGCGTTGGTGGTCGCCTGTTCGTTGAGCCGTTCGCCGGTGCCGACCCCCAGGAACACCCGCCCGGGATACAGGATCGCCAGGGAGGCAAAGGCCTGCGCCACGACGGCCGGGTGGTAGCGGTAGGTGGGGCAGGTCACGCCCGTCCCGAACGAGAGCCGGCTGGTGGCGTTGCCCACCAGCGCCAGCGTCAGCCACGGAAACATCGAATGGCCCTCGTTGTCCTGCCACGGTTGGATGTGGTCGCTGGCCCATGCGTATTGAAAGCCGGCCTGTTCGGCCGCCCGCGCGTGCGCCACCAGCTGATCGGTGCGGAATTGCTCGTGCGAGAGCACCACACCGACCCCCTTGCGCGTTGGCGGCGGCGCGGCGGGCGTGGCGTGGTCGTCCGCCGGACGCCCGCACGCGGTGGGGAGCCCAGCGGCGCCCAGCACGCCCGCACCCGCGGCCATCCGCCCCAACGCGCGACGCGAGACGCCGGTCACCAAAGTGAGGTACCCGCCGCTTGGGCAACGACACCCTCGCTCAGCGGCTAGCCTGACTCGGGTGAGTCCCCAGGCGCGCCCGGCGCGGAAGGCCGACGTCCGCGAGCTGTCCCGCACGCTGGCCCGGGCGTTTTACGACGACCCGGTGATGACGTGGCTGCTGCCCGACGCGCGGGCGCGAAAGGCGAACCTGTACCGGGTGTTCGCGACGATGACCCGCCACCACCATCTGCGCTGCGGCGGCGTCGAGGTGGCGTGCGACGGCCCGGGCATCGGCGCGGCGGCGCTGTGGGATCCGCCGAATCAGTGGCGCGAGACGCGCCTGGGCGAGCTCGCGATGACCCCGACGTTCCTGCGGGTGTTCGGCCTGCGCGCCGCGAGGGCGCGCGGCGTGCAGGAGCTGATGAAGCGCACGCATCCCGAAGAGCCGCACTGGTATCTGGCCGCGATCGGAAGCGACCCTTCGGTCCGTGGCAGGGGTTTCGGCCAGGCGCTGATGAGGTCGCGGCTGGAGCGTTGCGACGCCGAATATTGCCCGGCCTACCTCGAGTCGAGCAAGCCCGAAAACGTGCCGTACTACGAACGTTTCGGTTTCACGGTGACCCGCGAGCTGGTGTTGCCCGACGGCGGCCCGACCATGTGGGCGATGTGGCGCTCGCCGCGCTAGCGTTTAGCCCCCCAATTCGGCGGGCAACCGTTTCCGCATGAGCGAAAACCCCCAGGGCGAAGTCGACCCCGCGGACTTTCCCGAGGAAGGCGGGCCCGGTGACACCCTGAACGCGAGCGAAGGCACCGATTCCGACGAACTCCTCAACGACGACGGCGACATCGTCGTCGACCCGCCGGAGGACTGGAGCGAAGCCAACCGCTTCGGCATGACCGCGCGGGAAGAGCGCGAGGGCGAATCCCTTGATGCCCGGCTCGCCGAGGAGGAACCGGACGTCTCTCCCGATGCGCTGGGCGACGGGGCGGCCCCGGTCGCCGACGGTCCGCCCGGGCGCGCTCATCGCGGCCAGATCGACGGGGCGCCCGAAGACGGCGAGTCGCTCTATGAGGTCGTCGACGAGAACGGGGCGCCGGACTTCACCCGGACGACGGAGTGAGGGCGCCAGTGTTCGACTGTTCACTGCACGCGTGGGCGGCGCGCGTAGCTAGGGGCTGCTCTTCCAGCCGGCGATGCCGATCGCGATCATCCGCAACTGCTTGACCGCGATCCGCCGAATGTCTTCCAGCGCCTCGGTGCTCTGGGCATCCTCGATGGCCTCGGCGATGACGATCATCGCGTTGACGAACAGCGTCGCCAGCACGTTGAGGTCCTCGGTGCTCCACTCGTGCAGCCGCGGAAAGCGCGCGAGGTCGGTGGCCAACTCGGAGGTGATCAGACGGATCTCGGTGCGGATGGCATAGCGCAGCACGCTTAGGCCGCTGTTGCGCTCGCGCGCGATGAATCGCCAATGCTCCCGCCGCTGTGCGACGCTCGCGACCAGGATTTCCACGGACGACTCGATCACCCGGTTCGGGTCTAGCTTGCCGGCCCGCGCGTCGCGCAAGGTGTCGCGCAAGCTGCGGAACGACTCGTCGATCAAAACCAGGCCCAGGGCCTCCATCGACTCGAAGTGGCGGTAGAAGGCCGCCGGGACGATGCCGACCTCCCGCGTCACCTCGCGCAGGCTCAGGCTGGAAAAGCTGCGATCCTGCAGCAACTTGAGCGCCGCGGCGATGATGGCGCGCCGGGTCGCCTCCTTGCGCTCCTCGCGAGACCGGCTTTCGCGTGAGCGTTCGCGACCAGAACCGCGCACCCGTGAGCTAGGAGTACGGCTGTTCACTATGTGAACCCTACCACAGACCAGCAGTAAAGCCTTGACTGACCGGGTGGTGCGGCCCCACGGTATACATATGTTCACTCAAACGACTTCTGGTCGGGCCCTCGCTCGGAGTCTTCGGAAGCGAGTCTTGGGTTCAGACCTCCTCGACCTCCTCACCGGCCCGCACGGCGTCGACCGGTACACCGAGCTGGTGGCGCCGACCTGGACGCTGGACGAGGCCCGCGCCAAGGTGATCGACGTGCGGCGCACCACCGCCCGCAGCGTCACCCTCACGCTCGCCCCGAACGACAGCTTCACGTCCGCTTGGACCGTCAAGGCCGGCCAATACGTCAACCTGGCCGTGGAAATCGACGGCCGCCGGCACACCCGCTGCTACTCGCCGGCCAACGCCGAAGGTGCCGCCAACCTCGAGCTGACGATCGGTCGGCACGACGGCGGGCTGGTGTCCAACTACCTCTACGAGCGCGCCCACCGCGGCATGGTGGTCGGCCTGGCGGGTGTCGGCGGCGACTTCGTGCTGCCGGCGCGGGGATCCCAGAGACCTCGGCGGATCCTGTTCGTCTCCGGCGGAAGCGGCATCACCCCGGTGCTGGCGATGCTGCGCACCCTGGTGGCCCAGGACCACCCGGGCGAGGTCGCGTTCATCCACTACGCCCGCACCCCTGCCGAGGCGTGCTACCGCGACGAGCTGGCGACGCTGCCCGGCGTTCGCGTGCTGCACGGCTACACCCGGGCCGACGGAGGCGACCTCACCGGTCGATTCGGTGCGGCGCACCTGCAAGCGGCGATGCCCGAACCCGATGCGGTGTTCGTCTGCGGCCCAAAGCCTTTGGTTGAGTCCGTGCGAGACCACTGCGACAACGTCCACACCGAAAGCTTCGTGCCGCCGTCGTTCGAGGCGCCGGCCAACCCGTCGGGCGGACGAATCACCTTCGCCGACAGCGGGGTCGACGTCGTCGACGACGGACGCCCCCTGCTGGAACAGGCCGAATCGGCCGGCCTGTCACCCGAAAACGGCTGCCGGATGGGCATCTGCCACACCTGCACCCGGCGCAAGACCACCGGCACGGTGCGCAACCTGATCACCGGCGCGGTCTCGACCGCTCCGGACGAGGATGTGCAGATCTGTGTGTCCGTCCCGGTCGGTGACGTCGGTCTATCGCTGTGACCAAATTGGAGGAAAAGCCATGACACAGAACAAGATCACCCTGACCCCCGAGCAGGCTGACGCGTTCGGCCGCGAGCTGGACGCCATCCGGGAGCGCGTGATGGCCAGCCTGGGCGCGGAAGACGCCGACTACATTCGCCGCGTCATCAAGGCCCAGCGCACGCTGGAAGTCGGCGGGCGTGCGTTGCTGTTCCTGCCGCCCGCCTGGCTGCTGGGCACCACGATGCTGGGCTTGTCGAAAATCCTGGACAACATGGAGATCGGCCACAACATCATGCACGGCCAGTACGACTGGATGCGTGACCCGACGATCTCCGGGCGGTCCTTCGAGTGGGACACCGCGTGCCCGGCGGACCAATGGCGCCACTCGCACAACTACATGCATCACACCCACACCAACATCGTGGGGATGGACCGCGACATCGGCTACGGCATCCTGCGGATGAGCGAGGACCAGCGTTGGCAGCCCTACTTCCTGGGCAACCCGCTCTACGCCTTCCTGCTGATGGTGCTGTTCCAGTACGGCGTCGCGCTGCACGAGCTGGAAACCGAGCGCATCCGCGCCGGTGAGATCGAACTCGCCGACAAGCGCGACGTGCTGCGGCAGATCTGGAAGAAGACCCGCCGGCAGACGCTCAAGGACTACGTGGCCTTCCCGTTGCTGGCCGGGCCGTTCGCGCCGTTCGTCTTCGCGGGCAACCTGTCCGCCAACCTGATGCGCAACGTGTGGTCGTACATGATCATCTTCTGTGGCCACTTCCCGGACGGCACCCAGGAATTCACGGTCGAGGAGACCCAGAACGAGTCCCGCGGCATGTGGTACTTCCGCCAGGTCCTCGGTTCGGCAAACCTGACCGGCGGCAAGCTGTTTCACTTGCTCTCCGGCAACCTGTCCCACCAGATCGAGCACCACCTCTTCCCGGACATGCCCGCGCGCCGCTACGCCGAGATCGCGCCCGAGGTGCAGGAGATCTGCGAGCGCTACGGCATCCCCTACAACCGCGGACCGCTGCCGCGGCAGTTCGGCACCGTCGTCCGCAAGATCGTTCGGCTGACCTTCCCGGACTCGATCCGGCGGAAAGAACCCACCGGCCGGCCGGCCGACTCAGAGCCCGTCGCGGCCTGAGGCGTCGCCCACGTCCCCCGCGCGCCGGGCATTGCGCGCGGGGGACAATGGGCTGCGTGGAGTGGACCGGCGCGCGCTACGCGGACAAACCGACGGTGGAGGCATCGACGTGGATCGATGCCGATCCGTCGCGGGTGTGGGGCCTGGTTTCCGACATCAAGCTGATGCCGACGCTCAGCAACGAGCTGCAAGCCGTGGAATGGGCCGAGGGTGCCGACGCCCCGCGGGTGGGCGCCCGGTTCGTCGGGCACAACGAGCACGACGCGTTCGGGCGGTGGAGCACCACGTCGCAGATCGTCGCGTGCGACGAGCCACGCGAATTCGCCTGGGCCGTCGGTGAACCCGACCATCCCGCCGCGATGTGGCGGTTCCGGCTGACGCCCCGCGATGGCGGCACCGCGCTGAGCTACTGGATGCAGATGGGCCCGGGGCGCTCGGGGTTGTCGGTGGCCATCGAATCGATGCCCGACAAGGAGCAGAAGATCGTCTTCGTGCGGATGCGCGAATTCGAGGCCGCGATCGGCAAGACGCTCGCGGCGATCAAGAGGCTGGCCGAGCACGGGGTGCGCTGATGCGCACCGCGACGACGGTCGAGCTGTCGAGCGCCGCCCGGGAAACCGCGGACTTCGTCGTCGAGGCGGAGAAGCTGGGCCTCGACGTGTGCTGGGTCGCCGAGGCCTGGGGTTCGGACGCGCCGTCCGCGCTGGGCTACCTCGCGGCCCGCACCGGGCGGATCCTGCTGGGCTCGGGCGTGCTGCAGGTCGGCGTGCGCTCGCCCGTCATGGTGGCCCAGACCGCCATCACGCTGTCCAACCTGTCCGGCGGCCGGTTCCTGCTCGGGCTGGGCGCGTCGGGTCCGCAGGTGATCGAGGGCCTGCACGGCCTCTCGTTCAGCCGGCCGCTCGCGCGCATCGCCGAAACCGTCGACATCGTGCGGCAGGTGTGCGCCGGAGGCAAAATCTCGTACGCGGGCAAGCAGTTTCAGATTCCGTTGCCCGACGGCGAAGGGGTGCCGATGCGGTTGTCGACCCGGCCTGAGCACCCTATCCCGATCTACCTGGCCGCGCTGTCACCGGCGATGCTGCGGTTGACCGGTCGGATCGCCGACGGCTGGCTGGGCACCAGCTTCGTACCGGAGGGCGCCGGCGAGGCGTACTTCTCGCACCTCGACGAGGGGCTGACCGCCGCCGGCCGCACGCGCGCCGACGTCGACATCTGCCAGGGCGCCGAAGTCGCCTTCGCGTCCGACGAACACGAGCTGCGCGACATGGTCGCCGCGCGCAAGAAGGAGCTCGCCTTCAGCCTCGGCGGGATGGGCTCGTCGAGCACGAACTACTACAACCAGGCCTACAGCAGGCAGGGTTGGGCCGACGTCGCCGCCGAGGTGCGCGAGCGCTGGCAGCGGGGCGACCGCGACGGCGCGGCGGCGCTGGTCACCGACGACATGGTGCTGGCCACCACGTTGATCGGCACCGAGGAGATGGTCCGCGCCCGGCTGGTGGTGTGGCGGGAGGCCGGCGTGAACACCGTGCGGCTGTATCCCGCCGGCGACACCCTGGACGCCAAGCTTTCGACGCTCGGGCGGGCCATCGAGTTGGTCGCCGAGGTCTAGGCCACGCCGGTCGGCGCCTGCGAGGCCTTTACCACTTTCACCTCCGGGCGTTGCGGCACCCCGTGCGCCAGGAACCACCGGAAGGCGAGGTTGCCGCGCGGATAACCCAGCGTGGTCAGCGAATTGGGGTGCGCGGTCAGCGCGCGGGACAACACGATCGTGACGGAGCCGTCGCTGTTGAGCACGGCGCTGTGCCCGTTGACCGAGCAGCGCGCATCGGAGGCGCCGAAGGTGGCCATGAATTGGTTCCACACCACCAGGTTCCAGAACCTGCACTCCGGCGGCCGGTGCGTGATCACCAGCGCCTCATCGTCGTCGAGCACGAAGCTGCCGTAGGAGTAGCAGGCGTCGCGTGCCGACCAGCCGAAGTTGGCGTCGGGCACCTGATAGGGATCGGCGAATTCGTTTGCGGCATGCGCGGTTTCGTGGCCGAGCGCGTGCTCGTCGTCCGCGCGGGTGCCGACCGCCAGCGGGACGATGGCGAACATGGTGCGCAGCCAGGCGGTCGCCGCCCGCAGGCTCGCCGCGGTCTCGGCGTCGCCGTGCCGGATCGGGTCCGGCTCGTCGAGCGCCTCGATGCGCCAGACGACGGGGCGCCCCGTCAGCGGATCGGCCTGGTAGTCGCGGGTCATCAGCACGGCGGCGTCGGGGATGGGGCCGAGCTCGAAGGCGAAGTCACCGTCGGCGTCGATGTCGAGATCGCTGTCGCGGACGATCGCGACGACCCGGTCGGACCACGCGCCTGGAGACGGTTCGTTGTACGCGGTCACTGAAAAGTACACGCTGTCACCGCGATTGCCGCTGATGCGGTAACGACGCCGCGGATCCACCGGGCACATGAAGTAATAGGCGTCGGTGTTGTCGCCGCCCCACCGGCGGTCCCGGCGGAACGGCGTGTTCACCGCGACGAACTGCGGGCGGCCGGGCTCGGGGAACAGGTAGGCGTCCAGGGCGACGCCCAGCGCCGTGGCCAGGGCGCGGTAGCCGTCGGCGATGTGGCGCTCGTCGGTCACCGCCCGCTCGCCCTCCAGGAACGACCGGTCCAGGGTGCCGAGGGTGCCGAGCAACTCCTGCCATGCGGCCGTCGTTTCGTGCGTCATGCGCTGATTCCCTTCAGGAGCAACGTGGTGGTGCGGTCCACCCAGGCGTCGTCGAGCTCGGTGACGCGGGTGAGCAAACCCATGAGGGTGATGCCGGCGATGGCCTCCGTCAGTTCGGTGGCGCTCACCTCCGGCCGGACCTCGCCGCGGCCCGCGGCGCGCTTCAGCAGCTCGGCCAGGCCGCCGCCGATGATGCCCGCGAACCGCTCCAGCAGCGCCGAGTGCAAGGTCGGATCCGCGGCCATCTCGCCCACCAGCCCGGGCAGGGCCGCCCGGGCCGCCGGCGTGGTCAGGAAAGCCATTGAGCGACAAATCATTTCGCGCAGATCCTCGGCCAGCGACCCGGTGTCGGGCAACGCGGTCCCGGCACCGATGGGGAACACGGCCTCGTGCACCAGGTGCGCCTTGCTCGGCCAGCGCCGGTAGATCGCGGGCTTGGAAGTACCGGCGCGCTCGGCGATCGCGGACACCAGCAGCCCGGCGTAGCCGGTCTCGGCGAGCAGCTCGACGGTCGCGCTCAACACGGCGCCGTCGATGCGAGGGTCACGGGGTCGGCCAAAATCCACTACCATTACGAAACTCAGAGTAACATAAGTCGGCGTGACCGATGCCGTTCGCCTCGATGACCTCGCCCAGCCCCGGTTCAGCGCCGAGGCGCAGCAACTGCTCGACATGATGGCCTCGCTGGCGCCGGACTGCCCGCTGGACGCGGACGCGCTGCACGCCAGGGCCGCCGCCGACACCGGCTTGGCCGATTTCGGCGCGCCGGACTATCGCGAGCGGCTCGGGGTCTACCTGGCCGCGCTGCGCGATATCGACGGACGCCACGACGCGGGGACCGTCAACTTCTACGGGCAGCTGCTGCAGTTGCTCAAGAACCGCCTGCTGCTGACCGACCTGCTGCGCCGGCATCCCGAGATCGACGACATCGAGCTGGAGCCGCCGGTGGTGATCGCCGGCCTGCCCCGCACCGGCACCACCCACCTGCACAACCTGCTGGCGGCGCCGCCCACCTTCCGCACCATGCCGTACTGGGAGAGCGTCGAGCCGTTCCCGTTGCCAGCCGAGGCCGGGATCGAGCCGGATCCCCGGCGGGCGCGCATGGACGTCGCGGTCGGGCTGATCAACACCGTGATGCCGCACTTCCCGCTGATGCACGAGATGACCACCGAGCACGTCCACGAGGAAATCCAGCTGCTCGCCAACGACTTCTCGACCATGCTCTTCGAGACGCTGGCGCACGTGCCCCGCTGGCGCGACTACTACCAGGCCCACGACCAGACGCCGCATTATGAATACCTGGCCCGGCAACTCAAGGCGATGCAGTTCCTGCGTGGCGGTCGGCGCTGGCTGCTCAAGTCGCCCCAGCATCTCGAGCAGGTTCCGGTACTCAACCGCGTATTCCCCAGCGCCATCGTGGTTTTCACCCACCGCGATCCCGTGCCGGTGGCGCTCTCGATGATCGCGATGATCACCTACTCCGCGCGCATGCACCGCTCGCCGGTGCCGGTGGAAGAGATCGCGGCGTCGTGGATCGATCGGCTCGAACAGATGCTGACCGCGCTCGTCCGCGATCGCGACGTCATCGGTCCGGAGCGGTCGATCGACATCCGGTTCGACGACTTCATGGCGAACGAGACCGGGGTGGCCGAGCGGGTGTACGCCCTGGCGGGCGAGCCGTTCACCGCCGAAGCGCGAACGGCGATCGACGATTACCTGGCGGCCCACCGTCGCGGCCGGTTGGGCAACGTCGCGACGTCCTGCGAGATGTTCGGGTTGGACGAGGCCGACCTGCGCGGCCGCTTCGCGCCGTATGTGGAACGGTTCCTGGCCTAACCCACCGTGGGCCGCTACCTTCTCAACTCATGGTCACTATGCCCGCGCTGGAGGGTGTCGAACACAGGTATGTGGAGCTCGGACCCGAGGTGACGATCCACGTCGCGGATGCGGGCCCGGCCGAAGGGCCGGCGGTCATGCTGACGCACGGCTTCCCGCAGAATTGGTGGGAATGGCACAACCTGATCGGGCCGCTGGCCGCCGACGGCTATCGCGTGCTGTGCCCCGACCTGCGTGGCGCCGGCTGGAGCTCGGCGCCTCGCTCGAGTTACACCAAGGCCGAGATGGCCGACGATTTGGCGGCCGTCCTGGATCGGCTCGGCGTTGCGACGGTCAAGTTCGTCGCCCACGACTGGGGCGGACCGGCCGCGTTCATCATGATGCTGCGCCACCCGGAAAAGGTGAGCGGGTTCTTCGGGATCAACACGGTGGCGCCCTGGGTGAAGCGCGATCTGCGGGCGGTGCGAAACATCTGGCGGCTGTGGTATCAGATCCCGATCTCGTTGCCGGTCGTCGGCCCGCGAATGATCGGCAATCTCAACTCGCGGTCGAGCCGCCTGCTCGGGTCATGGGTGGGCGGCGGTTTCGCGTTGCCGGAGGACGACCTGCGCATCTACGCCGAGTGCATGCGCCAGCCCGGCCACGCGGAGGCGGGCTCGCGCTGGTATCGCAGCTTCCAGGGCGGCGAGATGCTGCGCTGGATGCGCGGTGAGTACGACGACGCCCGGGTGGGCGTCCCCGTCCGGTGGCTGACGGGCACCGAGGACCCGGTGATCACCCCCGACCTCACCGACGGATATGCCGATCACATCAGCGATTTCGAGGTGGAGCTGGTCGACGGCGTCGGGCACTGGATCATCGACCAGCGCCCGGAGCTGGTGCTCGACCGGGTGCGGAGCTTCCTGCGCGCCGAAAAGTAGGCCCCCGCAAGGTTACTCGACGCCGATGGTGACTTCCGTGGACTTGATGAACACGGTCGCGGGTTGGCCGACCTCGAGCCCGAGATCCGTGGCGGCGTCCTTGGTGACGGAGGATGTGACGATCTGGTCGCCGCCGTCCAGCTTGACCTTCACGATCGCCATCACGGTGCCGAGGTTGACCTCGGTGATGGTTCCTTTGAGCTGGTTTCGCGTCGATAGCCGCATCGCGAGGTCCTCCGTCTCGTTGAGGGTCTGCGATCGAGCCTAGCCCGCTCAGTGCCGCGGGCCGAGCAGGGCTATCGAGGCGTCGACGGCCGGTTCGACTATGCCCCGCACCGGTTTTCCGTCTTCGACGGCCAGGGCGGTCAATTCGCGCAGGCCGCCCAGCAGGATGACGGCCAGCGGGGCGGTCAGCGGGGGCAGCTCGGCGCGCTGGAATCCGGGGCTGGCGCTGAGGTCGATCAGCAGGCTGGACAGCAGCTGCAGCCCGCGGCGCTGCATGGGGCGGGCGGCGGCGCCCAGCGACGGGAGCTCGCGGATCATGCTCAAGGTGATGGCCGGGCGGGCCTCCATGTGTGCGACGTAGGCCTCGACGGCCTGACGAATCTGTTTGTGCCAGTCGGCCTCGGGGTCGACCGCGGCGGCGATGCTCTCGCCGAGTTCCTCGATGTCGGCGCGCAACAGCTCCAGGAAGCACTCTTCCTTGCTGGCGAACTGGTCGTAGAAGGTGCGCTTGGAGGTGCGGGCGTTGCGCACGATGTCGGCGACCGTGCTGGCGCGGTAACCGCGCTCGGCGATCGAGGCGGCCAGGCCGTCGAGCAACCGCAGCCGAAACGGATCGCCCCGAACCACCTCGTCAGGCGTTGCCGTCGCCGCTGGGGTCACGCCGGCGCCCCTTTCGGTAGGGAGAGCACCCTTGTCAGGTGTGGTACCACAGAGTACCGTATTCCGAAAGGATTTGGTACACCGCGGTACCAGCCCGGATCCGGGTCAGATACGGGGAGCAGCCCGCCATGAGTGAAGTCGTCACCGCCCCAGCGTCGGCCGCCGCCGTCCGGATGCCGCCGGCAACCCGGCTGCCAAAGGTGTTGCAGGGACTGGGTTTTGCCGTGTCACGGCGGGGGATGATCAAGCGGCTGGCCCGCCGTCACGGCGACGTCTTCACGCTGAACCTGCCCATCTATGGCCGGGTCGTGGTGGTCGCCGACCCGCAGCTGGCCAAACAGATCTTCACCACCAGCCCCGACGAGCTCGGCAACATCCAGCCCAACCTGAGCCGGTTGTTCGGCTCCGGCTCGGTGTTCGCGCTCGACCGGGAGGACCATCGCCGCCGGCGGCGGTTGCTGGCCCCGCCGTTTCACGGCAAGAGCATGAAGAAGTACGAGGCGATCATCGAAGAGGAGACGTTGCGGGAGACCGCCACCTGGCCCGAGGGCGAGCCTTTCGCGACGCTGCCGTCGATGATGCACATCACGCTCAACGCGATCCTGCGTGCCGTGTTCGGGGCCGAAGGCGCCGAACTCGACGAGCTGCGCCGGCTCATTCCGCCGTGGGTCACGCTGGGCTCGCGGATGGCGACGATGCCCAAACCACAACGCAGTTACGGCCGCTTCACGCCGTGGGGCCGGCTGGATGAGTGGCGCCGCCAGTACGACGGCGTCATCGACAGGCTGATCGAATCCGAGCGGGCCGACCCGCACTTCGACGAGCGCAGCGACGTGCTCGCGTTGATGCTGCGCAGTACCTACGAAGACGGTTCGGCCATGTCCCGCAAGGACATCGGCGACGAATTGCTCACGCTGCTGGCGGCCGGCCACGAGACGACGGCCTCCACGCTGGGCTGGGCGTTCGAGCGGCTGACGCGGCATCCGGATGTGCTGGCGGCGCTGGTCGCGGAGGCCGACGAGGGCGGCCAGGAGCTGCGCCAGGCGGCCATCCTGGAAGTCCAACGGGCGCGGACGGTCATCGATTTCGCCGCCCGGCGGGTCTACCCGCCGCGCTACCAACTCGGCGAGTGGGTCATTCCCCGCGGTGAGTCAATCCTGGTGAGCATCGCCCAGATTCACGAAAACCCGTACGTCTTCGAAGATCCGGAGCGATTCGACCCGCAACGCTACGTCGGGACCAAGCCGTCGGCCTTCGCGTGGATACCCTTCGGCGGCGGCACCCGCCGCTGCGTGGGAGCGGCGTTCGCCAACATGGAGATGGACGTCGTGCTGCGAACGGTGTTGCGCGAGTTCACCATTGAGGCCACGACGGCGCCCGGTGAGCGGTGGCACGGCCGGGGCGTGGCCTACACGCCCAAGGACGGCGGGCGGATCGTGGTGCACCGGCGCTGAGCCGGTAGGCCTACTGGTCCGCGGTGGCCCGGCGCGGCAGTTTCCAACCCGGACGGATGTAGTGGCAGGTGTACCCGTTCGGGTAGTGCTGCAGGTAGTCCTGGTGCTCGGGTTCGGCCTCCCAGAAATCTCCGGCGGGGCTGACCTCGGTCACCACCTTGCCGGGCCACAGCCCGGACGCCTCGACGTCGGCGATGGTGTCCAGTGCGATTCGCTTCTGCTCCTCGTCGAGGTAGAAGATGGCCGACCGGTAACTGGGTCCACGGTCGTTGCCCTGGCGGTCCTTGGTCGTCGGATCGTGAATCTGGAAAAAGAATTCCAGGATGGTCCGATAGTCGGTGACCGCCGGGTCGTAGACGATCTCGACGGCCTCGGCGTGCGTGCCGTGATTGCGGTAGGTCGCGTTCGGGACGTCTCCCCCGCTGTAGCCGACCCGGGTCGAGACGACGCCCGGCTGCTTGCGGATGAGTTCTTGCATCCCCCAGAAACAGCCGCCGGCAAGTATCGCCTTTTGGGTTGCCATCGCTCGTCCTCCTCACCCGCCTCGGTGCCGCCCAGGCTACACTCCGCCGATGAGCCGCAACGTCGCGACGATTTCGGGAAGTGGCACACCATGACCACCCCTTCGTTCTCCCGCAGTGAACTGTCCGCCGCCTTCGAAAAATTCGAGGCAACGGTGGCCCGGGCCGCCGAAACCCGGGACTGGGACGCCTGGGTCGAGCAGTACACCCCGGACGTCGAATACGTGGAGCACGCGGCAGGCACGATGCGGGGTCGCGACGAAGTCCGCGAGTGGATCAAGCAGACGATGACGACGTTCCCGGGCAGCCACATGGTCGCCTTCCCGACGCTGTGGTCGGTCATCGACGAGCCCACCGGGCGGGTCATCCTCGAACTGGACAACCCGATGCGCGACCCCGGCGACGGCAGCGTCATCAGCGCCACCAACATCACGATCATCACCTACGCGGGCGACGGCCAGTGGAGCCGTGAAGAAGACATCTACAACCCGCTGCGCTTCATGCGCGCGGGGATGAAGTGGTGCCGCAAGGCGCAGGTGCTGGGCACGCTCGACGAGGACGCCGAGCGCTGGATGCGGCAATACGGAGGATCGTAAGTGAGCACCAAACCCAAGCTGGTCATCGGCGCCAACGGCTTTCTGGGTTCCCACGTCACCCGCCAGCTCGTCGCCGACGGCGCGCAGGTGCGGGCCATGGTGCGCCCCAACGCCAACACCCGCTCCATCGACGACCTCGAGCTGACCCGTTTCCTCGGCGACGTTTTCGACGACGCCACCCTGCGCGAGGCGATGGACGGTGTCGACGACGTCTATTACTGCGTCGTGGACACCCGCGCCTGGTTGCGCGACCCGGCGCCACTGTTTCGCACCAACGTCGACGGCCTGCGCAACGTCCTCGATGTCGCCGTCAACCAACCCCAGCTGCGCAGGTTCGTCTTCACGAGCACCTACGCGACGGTGGGCCGTCGGCACGGGCACGTCGCGACCGAAGAGGACGTGATCCGGTCCCGCGAGCTGACCCCCTACGTCCAATCGCGGGTGCAGGCCGAGAATCTGGTGATGCGCTACGTCGCCGAGGCCGGGTTGCCCGCCGTCGCGATGTGCGTGTCGACCACATACGGCAGCGGTGACTGGGGCGGCACCCCGCACGGCGCCTTCATCGCCGGTGCCGTGTTCGGCAAGCTGCCCTTTTTGATGAACGGCATCCAGCTGGAGGTCGTCGGCGTCGACGACGCCGCGCGGGCCATGATCCTGGCAGCCGAGCACGGGCGAATCGGTGAGCGATACCTGGTGTCCGATCGGATGATCGCGCTGAACGACGTCGTGCGCATCGCGGCCGACGAGGCGGGAACTCCGCCGCCGCAACGGTCGATCTCCGTACCGATGCTCTACGCCCTGGCCGCGGCCGGCACCCTCAAGGCGCGGCTCACCGGCAAGGACGCCGAACTCAGCCTGACGTCGGTGCGGATGATGCGCGCCGAGGCCGAGGTCGACAGCAGCAAGGCGAAGCGCGAATTGGGCTGGCAGCCGCGCCCGGTCGAGGAATCGATTCGCGAGGCGGCCCGGTTCTGGGCCGCCATGCGCACCCCGCGAAAGGCCAGCCCGGCCGCGCAACCCGAATAAGGCCGATCGGGAAGTCTCGGGCGCCGGCCCGCGTTGAAAACGTCATTGGCGTCTAGGAGGAGATCATGAGCCACCCCGAAATCAAGGAACCCAACGCCGGCCACCCGATCACCATCGAGCCGACCAGGGGCCGGGTCCAGGTGCGCGTCAACGGCGAGCTGGTCGCCGACACGACGGCCGCCCTGGAACTGCGCGAAGCCACTTTGCCTGCGGTGCAATACATTCCGATGAGCGACGTGGCCCAGGACCGGTTGACCCGCACCGACACCAGCACGCACTGCCCCTTCAAGGGCGACGCCAGCTACTACAGCGTGACCAGCTCGGCAGGCGACACCGTCTCCGACGTGATCTGGACCTACGAGCAGCCCTATCCCGCGGTCGCCGAGATCGCCGGGCATGTCGCGTTCTACCCGAACAAGGCCGAAATCAGCGTGTCGCCGTCCTAGCAGGTCCACCCGGGCAGCGCGGCCTCGTGCGCCTGGGTGTCGCTGTACACCCGCATCGAGACGATCAGCCCGTCGCGGGTGTCGAAGATGCAGACGAACGGGCTGTCGTACTCGACGCCGCCGGTGGTGGTGCCGGTGGCCTGCGCCTCGACGACCACCGTCTCGCCCTCGTTGACGCAGCGCACCAGGTCGATGGTCAGCTCGAGCTCGCGTTTGCGTCGCTCGATCGCACGGCGGAAGGTTTGCTTGTCGCAGGAGGTGCGCGTCAACAGCGTCCAATAGGTGAAGTCGTCACTGAGCAGCGTGAAGCCCTCGTCCAGGTCGCCGCCATCGCTCGTACTCTGTAGGAACATCCAAGCCAGTTCGCCCTGCGGGTCATCGAACGGCGTCATCACATCGCAATATTGACTTGGCACATCGTTAACGGTCAATCGGAGAGTTGGTCGGTGGAGAGCGAGCGCACGGTCACGTTCCCCGGGGCGGTCAGTTTCGGGCACACGTTGGCGCCGCTTCGCCGCGGGTCGGGTGACCCCTGCTTCCAGGCGTCCGGCGACGGCACGATCTGGCGAACCAGCCTGCTGCAGAGCGGGCCCGTCACCGCCCGGATCAGCCGCGCCGCCGCAAACGCCGCCCATTGCGTGGCGTGGGGCGGCGGCGCGCAGGAGTTCGTCGAGCGGCTTCCCGCGCTGCTGGGCCTCGAGGACGACGCGTCGGATTTCGTGCCGTCGGACCCCACCGTCGCCGCGGCGCACCGGCGCGTCCCGCACCTGCGCCTGGGCCGCACCGGGCAGGTGCTGGAGGCGCTGATCCCCGCGATCATCGAGCAGCGGGTGCCCGGCGCCGACGCGTTCCGGTCGTGGCGCGTGCTGGTGTCCAAGTACGGCTCACCGGCGCCGGGACCGGCGCCCGCGCGGATGCGGGTGCCGCCATCGGCCGAGGTGTGGCGGCACATTCCCTCGTGGGAGTTCCACCGCGCCAATGTCGACCCGGGGCGCGCGCGGACCGTGGTGACCGTCGCGCGGCGGGCCGGCTCGTTGGAACGGCTGGCGTCCCGCCCGCCCGCGCGGGCGCGCGAGGCGTTGATGTCGTTGCCCGGGGTGGGGGAGTGGACCGCCGCCGAAACGGCGCAGCGGGCGTTCGGGGACGCCGACGCCCTGTCGGTGGGTGACTACCACGTTCCCAAGATGATCGGCTGGACGCTGGTCGGCCGCCCCGTCGACGACGCCGGCATGCTCGAGCTGCTCGAGCCCATGCGGCCGCACCGCCACCGGGTGGTGCGGTTGCTGGAGGCCAGCGGGCTGGCGTACGAACCGCGCCGCGGCGCCCGGCTACCGGTGCAACACATCAGCGAGCTCTAAACGTGGTCATGGCCTCGCCGGGGCCGCGTTTTCAGCAACGGCCATCGGGTAACCACTGTCGAAGACGTGACCGTGTTTGAAACGGAGGAAATCGATGACACAGTTCACCATCCCGGGGCTCACCGACAAACAGGGAGCGCGGCTGACCGAACTGCTGCAGAAACAACTGAGCACTTACAACGATCTTCACCTGACGCTGAAGCATGTGCACTGGAATGTGGTGGGGCCCAACTTCATTGGTGTTCACGAGATGATCGACCCGCAGGTGGAGGCGGTTCGCGGTTTCGCCGACGACGTCGCCGAACGCATCGCGGCCCTCGGCGGATCACCGCAGGGCACGCCCGGGGCGATCATCAAAGACCGCACCTGGGACGACTATTCGGTCGGCCGCGACACCGTCCAGGCCCATCTGGCCGCGTTGGACCTCGTCTACACCGGCGTGATCGAGGACATCCGCAAGTACATCGAGGAGACCGAGGAGCTCGACCCCGTCACCCAGGACCTGTTGATCGATCAGGCCGGGAACCTGGAGAAGTTCCAGTGGTTCGTCCGGGCGCACCTGGAGAGCGCGGGCGGGAAGCTGACCCACCAGGGCTCGAGCACCGAGAAGGACGCCGCCAGCAGCGCCCGCGAGTCCTAGCGGCCGTCCTCGACCCGGCCTTCGCGCTCGGCCGCGGCGGTCTCGCGGTTCAGGCGCTGCGCCTCGTAGATCGTGACGTTGGTGCGCGACATCAACAACGCCGCGATGCCGACGGACAGAATCGCCCCGGGCACCACCGAGAACGAACCGGTCATCTCGGCGACCATGATCATGATGGCGAGCGGCGCCCGGGCGACGCTGCCGAAGCACGTCATCATCCCGACGACGACGAACACGCCCGGCTCGTGCGGCACGCCCGGCAGCGCCAGACCCTCGCCGAGCCGCCACACGGCCGCCCCGACGAAGGCGCCGATCACGATCCCGGGCCCGAACAGCCCGCCGGATCCACCGGTGCCGATCGACAGCGACGTGGCGACGATCTTCGCGATCGGCAGCACGACGACGATCCACAACGGGATGGCCAGCAGGGACCGGCGGTCGGCCGCCAGCTGCGCCCAGCCGTAGCCGCTGCTGAGGATCTGGGGGATCAGCAGGCCCAGGAGTCCGACCAGCAGTCCGCCGATCGCCGGTTTGAGCACCGGGCCGCCCGGCAGCCGCCGGGTGAGCCGCACCGCGGCGTGGAAGGTGCGGGCGTAAAGGTAGCCGACCGCGAAGGCGGCCAGGCCGATGACCACGAACCACAGCAGCGGCCACGCCCGCTCGAAGCGGTACTCGGCGTCGATGTAGCCGAACAGCGGATCGAAACCGAGGAAGGCGCCGAGTACGGCGTAGGCCGTGCCGGACGTGATGAACCCGGGCAACAGGCAGCGATAGTCGAAGTCGTCGCGGTAGGTGATCGACGCCGCCAGTACCGCCCCGCCGAGCGGCGCCGCGAAGATCGCCCCGATGCCGGCGCCGATGCCCAGCGCCACCGCGATCCGGCCGTCCTCGTCGGACAGGTGGAGCCGCCGCGCGAGCAAGGAGCAGAAGCCGGCCGAGATCTGGGCCGTCGGCCCCTCGCGGCCGGCCGAACCGCCCGACCCGATGGTCAGGGCGCTGGCCACCATCTTCACCAGCACCGCCCGGAAGCGGATGGCACGCGGATCGCCGTGCACGGCCTCGATGGCTTGGTCCGTGCCGTGGCCCGTGGCCTCGGGGGCGAACTTGGCGACCAAGAACGCCGAGAGCAACGCCCCTCCCGTCGTCACCAACGGGATCGCCCACGCGCGGTGAAACCCGGGGTCACCCCGGCCGCCGCCCTCGCCCACGGGTGTCGGGATGTGGTAGCCGCCCAGGTAGCCGAGCAGAAACTCGCCGGTGTACTTGAGGCCCAGGTAGAAGACGACGGCTCCCAGGCCGGCGACGAAACCGATCGTGACGCCCAGCAGCAACCACTTCTGCAGATAGCCGGACTTCCTGATCGACGCCCCGAATCGGCCGCCCGCCCCGGGAGCCGATGCCACCGGCGCCTCGGTGGGCTGTGGTTCGCCATCCGCTTGTTCGGTCACAGCGCGGGTTCCGCAAGCACCAAGTCATCTTATGCAGCGCCACGGCGGCGCCGCGGGGGAATAACTGGACCGCGGTCCGGTTATACGGGTAGTTCAAACTCACGGAGGTCACATGCCCGCCATCACCGCAAACACGCTGACATTGCCACGCGTCGGCGCCGCCGGCCCCACCGAGACCGAACGCCCCGTGCGGTCGATCACCACCGGGCCGCGAGGCTACGAGGGCGAGGGCTTTCCCGTCGTCCGCGCCTTCGCCGGGGTGAGCGCCGCGGCCCTGGATCCCTTCGTGCACATGGATCAGATGGGTGAGGTGGACTACGAGCCGGGCGAGCCGAGGGGCACGGACTGGCACCCGCACCGCGGGTTCGAGACGGTCACCTACATGATCGACGGCAAGTTCGCCCACCAGGACTCCCACGGTGGTGGCGGCCTGATCACCGACGGTGCGACCCAGTGGATGACCGCCGGGTCCGGGATCCTGCACATCGAGACGCCGCCCGCCGAACTGGTCGAAAGCGGGGGCCTGTTTCACGGCATCCAGCTGTGGGTGAACCTGCCCAAGCGAGACAAGTTCGCACCGCCCCGTTATCAGGCCATCGAGGGCACCGACGCGAGGCTGATCGCCTCCGACGACGGCGGGGCGCTGGTCCGCATCATCGCCGGCGAGGTCGACGGCCATCGGGGTCCGGGCATCACCCACACGCCGATCACGCTCGCGCACGCCACGATTGAAAACGGCGGGCGGCTCAGCCTGCCGTGGCGCCGCGATTTCAACGCGTTGGTCTACGTGTTGTCCGGCGGCGGATACGTCGGCCCGGTCGCTCACCCGATTCGCGCGGGCCAATTGGCGGTGCTCGGCCCCGGTGACCGAATCACCCTGGGCGCCAATCGAGTGCAGGAATCGTCGCGGACGACGGCGATGGACGTGCTGCTGCTGGGCGGCCAACCCATTCGCGAGCCCGTATTCCATTACGGGCCTTTCGTGATGAACTCGCGGGCGGAATTGGTCGAGGCGGTGCAGGACTATCAGGCCGGCAAATTCGGGAGCATTCCGCCAAATGCGCTAATGCCGCACCGGGGCGATGGCACACTTTAACGATGTCGTCAGGGGTGAGCCGCAGGCCAGGACGCCCCCCTGCCGCGAAAGCGGACGAGACGCGACAGCGAATCATGCAGGCCGCCCGCCTGGTGTTCAGCGAACGTGGCTACGACGGCGCGACCTTCCAGGCGATCGCGGCCCGCGCCGATCTGACCCGGCCGGCTATCAACCATTACTTCTCGAGCAAGCGCGCCCTGTATCGCGAAGTACTGGACCAGACCAACGAAGCCGTCATCGGTGTCGGCATAAAAGAGGCGGACCGGGAAACGACGCTGGCCGGCCAGCTGACGGCATTCATCACCTCCGCGGTGCGCGCCAATAACGAGAATCCCGCCGGGTCGGCCCTGATCATCACCGGCGTGCTCGAGTCGCAGCGCCACCCGGAATGGAACACCACCGAAAACGACTCCGTGCGAATCGCGCGGGACTTTCTCACCCGGGTCACCAAGGATGCCATCGAGCGCGGCGAGATCGCCCCCGACGTCGATGCGACGGCGCTGACCGAGGCGCTACTCGTCCTGATGTGCGGGGTGGGTTTGTACGCGGGCTACGTCCAGAGCCCCGAGGCCCTGCTCGCCATCACCGGAGTGTTGCGCCGGCTCGTCGAAGGAGCGCTTCAAAGTCCCGAGTCGCAGCCGGACGTGCAGTGAAGTTGCGCACAAAGCGTATAGGCTAACTAACTTATCCCGGTAACATGGTCGGGTCATGACTGATCTGGACGCGTCGTTACCGCCCTCCTTGAGATCCGCCGGCGACAGCTGGGCCATCACCGAACTCGTCGGTGCCACCGCCCTGGGCGTCGCGGCGGCACGCGCGGCCGAGACCGCCGGGAGCGACCCGCTGATCCGCGACGAGTTCGCGCCGATATTGGTCGCGTCGGCCGGTCCGGCCTGGGCCCGCCTCGCCGACCCCGAACTGGGCTGGCTCGAGGGCGACGACCACGGGCGGCGCGCGCATCGCATCGGCATCGACTACCAGGCCGTGCGCACCCACTTCTTCGACGAGTACTTCGACAGCGCCGCCCGGGCCGGCATCCGGCAGGTGGTCATCCTGGCCGCCGGCCTGGACTCGAGGGCCTACCGTCTCGACTGGCCGGCCGGCACCGCGGTGTATGAGATCGACCAGCCCAAGGTGCTCGAGTACAAGGCGGGCGTCCTGCAGCAGCATGGGGCGGCCCCGAGCGCCCACCGCCGCCCGGTTCCGGTCGACCTGCGCGACGACTGGCCAGCGGCCCTGGCCGCCGCGGGATTCGACCGCGCGCAACCGACCGCCTGGCTGGCCGAGGGCTTGCTGCCCTACCTGCCGAGCGACGCGCAGGACCGGCTGTTCGAGATGTTCACCGCGCTCAGCGCCCCGGGCAGCCAGGTGGCCATCGAGGCGTTCGGCATGAACTCGCGCAGCAATTCGGCGCGCTGGCAGCGGATGCGCGAGCGGCTCGGCCTGGACGTCAACGTCCAGGCGCTGACGTATCACGAGCCGGACCGTTCCGACGCGGACCAATGGCTGACCGACCACGGCTGGCAGGTGCAGATCGTGGACAACCGCGAGGAGATGGCCCGGCTGGGCCGCCCGGTACCCGAAGACCTCACCGAGGAAGCGGTGCGCAGCGTGCTGCTGCGGGCGCGTCTCGGGGAGCCGACCGACTGACTTCCACACCCAAGGAGCAACCCGATGAGCTCATTGCGCACGCACGATGACACCTGGGACATCAAGACCAGTGTCGGCAGCACCGCGGTGATGGTGGCCGCCGCCCGGGCGGTGGAAACCGAGCGGCCCGACGCCCTCATCCGCGATCCGTACGCCAAACTGCTGGTCACCAACGCCGGCGCCGGGGTGTTGTGGGAGCACATGCTCGACCCCGAGGTGGCGGCCAAGATCGAGGCCCTCGACGCCGACTCCGCGGCGCACCTCGAGCACATGCGCAGCTATCAGGCGGTGCGCACGCACTTCTTCGACAATTACTTCAAAGACGCCGTCGCCGCCGGGATCCGGCAGGTGGTGATCCTGGCCTCGGGCCTGGACTCGCGCGCCTACCGCCTGGATTGGCCGGCCGGCACCACGGTGTACGAGCTGGACCAGCCCGAGGTGCTGGCGTACAAGGCCACCACCCTGGCCGAAAACGGCGCGACCCCGTCGGCGGAGCGCCGCGAGGTGGCCATCGACCTGCGGCAGGACTGGCCGGCCGCGCTGCGCGACGCGGGCTTCGACCCGACGGCCCGGACGGCCTGGCTGGCCGAGGGGCTGCTGATGTACCTGCCGGCCGAGGCGCAGGACCGGCTTTTCACCCTGATCGGCGAGCTGAGCCCGGCCGGCAGCCGGGTTTCGGCCGAAACCGCACCCAACCACGCCGACGAGCGCCGGCAGCAGATGCGCGAGCGGTTCCGGAAGGTCGCCGAGGAGCTCGGCATCGAACAGACCGTCGACGTCGGGGAGCTGATGTACCGCGACGACCACCGCGCCGACGTCGCGAAGTGGCTCGACGAACACGGCTGGCGCGCGACGGCCGAGCATTCGATCGACGCGATGCGCCGGCTGGGTCGCCTGATCGAGAACATCCCGATGGCCGACGACACGGACGCGTTCTCCGACTTCGTCATCGCCGAGCGGCTGTAATGCCGCGCGCGCTGGACGATTCCTGGGACATCGCCACCAGCGTCGGAGCGACCGCCGTGATGGTCGCCCTGGCCCGCGCCGCCGAGACCGCCAGCGACCAACCACTCATCCGCGACCCGTTCGCCGAGCCGCTGGTCTCCACACCCGAACTGGCCGGAGTCCGCGAGCAGGTGGCCGCGTGGTGGACGGAACCGGACGGCGATGACTACCCGGGAGACGGGGACTACTCGGTCCGCGCCCAGAACATGATCGACTCGCAGGCGGTGCGGACCCATTTCTTCGATGCGTACTTCGCCGCCGCCGCCCAGGCCGGCATCCGGCAGGTGGTGCTGCTGGCCGCCGGGCTCGATTCCCGCGCCTACCGGCTGGATTGGCCGGCCGGCACCGTCGTGTACGAGATCGATCTGCCCAAGGTGCTCGAGTACAAGACCGAGACGCTCGCCGACTGCGGCGCCACGCCGGCCGCCGACCTGCGGCCGGTACCCGCCGACTTGCGCCACGACTGGCCACGGGCGTTGCGCGACAAGGGTTTTGACGCCGGCCAGCCGACGGCGTGGCTGGCCGAAGGGTTGTTGCCGTTCCTGCCGGCCGCGGCGCAAGAACGCCTGTTCGTCGCGATCGACGGGCTGAGCGCGCCGGGCAGCCGCGTCTCGGTCGAGAACTTCGGCATCGACCCGGCCAAGCGCCGCGAAGCCGAGGCGAGGTTCGCCGAACTGCGCGCCAAGCGCGAGGCACGCGGCCAAGACATCTCGTTCAACCCGTTCGACCTGTGGTTCGAGGACGGGGAGCGGCCCGACTGCGCGGACTGGTTCACGGCCCACGGCTGGAGCACCGGGGTGGTCGACGGGCACGAAGAGGCGCTCCGGCTGGGACGCGACCCGCAGCCCGAGGGCCGGCCGTTTGTGGTCACCTATGTGACCGCTACCAAACCCTGAGCTGCCGCAGCCAGAGCCTTTCTACTGCTCTCCCAACCGGATGGTTAGGATCGCGGTTATCACCCATGAGCGCTTGCGCGGCCAGCGGCGGGCGCCCCTCGGGATGACCGAAGCAGGGGAAGGACAACGATGACCACCGAATCGGTTACACCCAAGACATCCGTCACCAATGGCGCGCCGACCGCGCAGCAGGTCGACGTTCCCGCCACGGTGGCCCGGCTCCGCAAGACCTTCGCCACCGGGCGCACCCGCGACATCGAGTGGCGCAAGCGGCAACTGCTGCAACTGGCCAAGCTGATGGAGGAGAACGAGGCGGCCATCGCCGACGCTCTCGCCGAGGACCTGGACCGCAGCCCGTTCGAGGCGTTCATCGCCGACATCGCCACCACCGCCGGCGAGGCGAAGTACGCGGCCAAGCGGGTGCGCCGGTGGACGCGCCGCCGCTACCAGCTGCTCGAGGTGCCGCAGCTGCCGGGCCGCGGCTGGATCGAATACGAGCCGTACGGCACCGTGCTGATCATCGGCGCGTGGAACTACCCGTTCTACCTGACCCTGGGCCCCGCCGTCGGCGCCATCGCGGCGGGCAACGCCGTGATCCTCAAGCCCTCGGAGATCGCCGCGGCGTCCGCGCACCTGATGGCCGAGCTGGTGCCCAAGTACCTCGACAGCGACGCGATCGCGGTGGTCGAGGGCGACGGTTCGGTCAGCCAGGAGCTGATCGCGCAGGGGCTGGACCGCCTGCTGTTCACCGGTGGCACCGAGATCGGTCGCAAGGTCTACGAGGGCGCCGCGCCCCACCTGACCCCGTGCACGCTCGAGCTCGGCGGCAAGAGCCCGGTGATCGTGGCGGCCGACGCCGACGTGGACGTGGCGGCCAAGCGCATCGCCTGGATGAAGCTGCTGAACGCCGGGCAGACCTGCGTGGCCCCCGATTATGTGTTGGCGGACGCCAAGATTCGCGACGAACTGGTGAGCAAGATCGGCGCCGCCATCACGAAGTTCACCTCGGACAAGCCCAACGGGATGCGGATCGTCAACCAGCGTCAATTCGACCGGATCAGCGGCTACCTCGCCAGCGGGGACGGCAAGGTGGCCGTCGGCGGGGCGTGCGACGCGGCGAGCCTACGCATCCAGCCCGCCGTCGTCGTCGACCCCGACCCGAACGGCCCGCTGATGCAGAACGAGATCTTCGGGCCGGTGCTGCCAGTGGTGACGGTCCAATCCCTGGATGACGCAATACGTTTCATCAACGCGCGACCCAAGCCGCTATCGGCCTACCTGTTCACCAAGACGCGGGAAACCCGCGAGCGGGTGATCAAGGAGGTGCCGGCCGGCGGCATGCTGGTCAACCACTTGGCTTTCCAGGTGTCGACGGCCAAGCTGCCGTTCGGCGGTGTGGGTGCGTCGGGGATGGGCGCCTACCACGGCCGGTACGGCTTCGAGGAGTTCAGCCACCGCAAGTCGGTGCTCACCAAGCCCACCCGGCCCGACCTGTCCAGCTTCATCTACCCGCCGTACACCGAGCGCGCCATGAAGATGGCCCGCAGGATGTTCTGATCATTCGAATCACCTGCTAGGCAGTACTTTTCACACTTAGAGAGGAACCTTATGCCCGGAGTACAGGATCGCGTCATCGTCGTCACCGGAGCCGGCGGAGGGCTGGGCCGCGAATACGCCCTCACCCTCGCCGCCGAAGGCGCCAGCGTCATCGTGAACGACCTCGGCGGTGCGCGTGACGGTACCGGTGCCGGCCACAACATGGCCGACGAGGTGGTCAAGGAGATCAAGGACGCGGGTGGCCGGGCGGCCGCCAACTACGACAGCGTCGCCGACCCCGAGGGCGCCGAGAACATCATCAAGACGGCGCTCGACGAATTCGGCGCCGTGCACGGCGTGGTGAGCAACGCGGGCATCCTGCGCGACGGCACCTTCCACAAGATGACCTACGAGAACTGGGACGCCGTGCTCAAGGTGCACCTGTACGGCGGGTACAACGTGCTGCGCGCCGCGTGGCCGCACTTCCGCGAGCAGAGCTACGGCCGGGTCGTCGTCGCCACCTCCACCAGCGGCCTGTTCGGCAACTTCGGGCAGACCAACTACGGCGCCGCCAAGCTCGGCCTGGTCGGCATGATCAACACGCTGGCGCAGGAGGGCGCGAAGTACAACATCCACGCCAACGCCGTCGCCCCGATCGCGGCCACCCGGATGACCGAGGACATCCTGCCCAAGGAGGTGCTCGAGAAGCTGACGCCCGAGTACGTCGCGCCGGTGGTGGCCTACCTGTGCACCGAGGAAAACCCCAACACCGCTTCGGTTTTCGTGGTCGGCGGCGGAAAGGTGCAGCGGGTGGCGCTGTTCCAGAACGAGGGCGCCAACTTCGACAAGCCGCCCACGGTCGAGGACGTCGCCTCGCACTGGTCGCAGATCGACGACCTCTCGGCGGCCCAGCCGGCCAACTTCAAGCTCGGGTAGCGGTTAGGCAAGCAGTTCGTTGCGCAGGCGGTCCACATCCGCCTGCGCAATGCCCGCGTCCCGCAGGTACGCGTCGAGCGAGCCGTGCGCCTCGTCGATCGCTTGGCGCGCGGCGGCCAGATACTCCGGGCGCACGCCGAGCACACCGTCGGCGAGCCGCGCCTTGGTGAACGTGACGACCTCCGGCGTCAGTTCGACGTCGGAACGCTGCTGGATCATCTCGTAGATGTGGTCCCGCAGCTGGGGTACCGCGGCGTTGCTGCGCAGGTAGTCGGCGACGATGGTGTCGCGATCGACGCCGACCGTTTCCAGCACCGTGGCGATCACGAAACCGGTGCGGTCCTTGCCCGCGAAGCAGTGGGTGAGCACCGGACGCCCGGCCGCCAGCAACGAAAAGACATGCTGCACTGCGCGTTGCGCCCCGTTGCGAAACGGGAATTGCCGGTATTCGTCGATCATGTGCCGGACGGCGGCCTCGTTGACGGCTTCGTCGGATTGGTCGGGATCGTTCTCGAACAGCCGCCGAAACGCGGTTTCGTGTGGCGCCTCGTCCTCACTCGGCTCCTCGTCGCCCAGGTCGGGAAAGGGCAACAAGTGGATCTGGACGCCGTCGGGAACCAGGCCGGGGCCGCGGCGGGCCACCTCGCGTGCGGCGCGCAGGTCGGCGACGTCGGTGATACCCAACTCGCGCAGCGTCGCGCGGCCCTCGTCGTCGAGGCGGCTCAGCTCACCGGACCGGAACAGCCGGCCGGGCCGAAGCCCCGGCGTCTCGTCGGCGACATCGCGAAAGTTCCACGCGCCGGACAGCTCCCGCAGGGTTTCAGTCATGTGCGGTGACCGCCGCGGCGAGCGGGGACTTCTCCCGGCCGATCTCGGCGCGCGCGATGGTCCGCATGTGCACCTCGTCGGGGCCGTCGAACAGGCGCATGGCCCGATGCCAGCCGTAGGACCGGGCCAGCACGGTGTCCTCGCTGACGCCGGCGGCGCCGTGCACCTGGATCGCGCGGTCGATGACATCGCAGGCCACCTGGGGCGCCACCGCCTTGATCTGCGAGACCAGCAAGTGAGCGGCGCGGTTGCCGTGCTGGTCGATGGTCCACGCCGCCTTCTCGCACAGCAGCCGGGCCTGGTCGATCTCGTTGCGCGACTTGGCGATTGCCTCACGCACCACACCTTGCTCGGCCAGCGGCCGGCCGAACGCCACCCGGTTACGGGCGCGGTCCACCATCAGGGCCAGCGCGCGTTCGGCGCCGCCGAGGGCGCGCATGCAGTGGTGGATCCGGCCGGGACCGAGCCGGGCCTGGGCGATCGCGAAACCCCCGCCCTCTTCGCCGAGCAGGTTGGTGACCGGTACCCGGACGTTGTCGTAGATGATCTCGCAGTGCCCGGGCTGGTCCTGGTAGCCGAAGACCGTCGTCGACCGAACCACGTTCACGCCCGGGGTGTCGATGGGCACCAGCACCATCGACTGTTGCTGGTGGCTGGCCGCCTCGGGGTTGGTGCGGCCCATCACGATCAGGATCTTGCAGCGGGGGTCCGCCGCGCCCGAGGTCCACCACTTGCGCCCGTTGATCACGTAGTCGCCGCCGTCGCGCACGATGGAGGTCTCGATGTTGCGCGCGTCGCTGCTGGCGACCGCCGGCTCGGTCATGGAGAAGGCGCTGCGAATCTCGCCGTTCAGCAACGGCTCCAGCCACTGCTTGCGCTGCTCCTCGGTGGCGAACAGGTGCAACGTCTCCATGTTGCCGGTGTCGGGCGCCGCGCAATTGAGCGCCTCGGGCGCGATCTCCAGGCTCCAGCCGGTGAGCTCGGCCAGCGGTGCGTACTCGAGGTTGGTCAGGCCGGACTCGGCGGGCAGGAACAGGTTCCACAGGCCTTGCTCTTTGGCCTTGGCCTTCAGCCGCTCGATGACCGGCGGGACGGTGTGATCGCTGGGGCCGGCCTCGTGCCGGTACTTGTCGTATTCGGCCTCGGCCGGAAAGACGTACTCGGTCATGAAGTCGGACAGTCGCTTGTGGTAGTCGTTGGCTTTGGCCGACATCGCGAAGTCCATGACCGTCACGATAGGACACGTGTCAGGACGGCCCACATGGCGAGCCTCAATGGTTCAACTTCGCGACACTGAAACCTCGCACACGAAACGCCGTGAAGGGTGTGCGTGGTTTCAGTCTCGCGGTGTGGCGGGCGGTCGCGATTCCCGTCGCGCACCATGGAAGCCATGAGTGAATCCCGCCCGCCGTTCCCCCCGTTCACCCGCGAGACGGCGCTGCAGAAGGTGCAGGCCGCCGAGGACGCCTGGAACACCCGCGACCCGCACCAGGTGAGCCTGGCGTACACGCCCGACTCCCAATGGCGCAACCGCGACGAACACGTCGTCGGGCGCGAGGAGATCGTCGCGTTTCTGACCCGCAAATGGCAGCGCGAGCTCGACTACGCGTTGCGAAAAAGCTTGTGGGACTTCCACGACAACCGCATCGCCGTGCGCTTTCAATACGAATGCCGCGATAAGGCCGGACAGTGGTACCGCAGCTACGGCAACGAGCTGTGGGAGTTCACCCCGTCGGGCTTGATGGCCCGCCGCGAGGCCAGCATCAACGACGTGCGGATCGACGAGTCCGAGCGCCGCTACTTCGGGCCCCGCCCGCCGGCGGAGCACGGCCGGGACATCCCGCTCTGGTAGCGGGACGGCCACAACGCCGGCGTGTGACTCCACAACTCGGCGGGCGGTACTGCGCGCGCCGCGGGTAGCGAACCATCGATGAGTTGAACGGCCGCGCCGGGGTATCGGGCCCCGGTCCATCGCACGGCCGGGCCGAAATCCGGCAGGCGTTAAGGTAGCGAAGCGTGCGGCCAGCCAGCGGCACAGTCAAACGGCAGGAAAGTGCGGGAAAGCAGATGTACGCGCCATGACAGATGCGCAGACGACGGTAGGGGTGGTCGCCGAGTCCGCGGCCGACGAACGGCGCGTCGCGCTGGTGCCCAAGGCGGTCGCGTCGCTGATCAGCAGCGGAGTCGCGGTGGTGGTCGAATCGGGAGCGGGCGAAGGCGCGTTGCTTCCCGACCAGCTCTACACCGAGGCCGGCGCCAGCATCGGGGACGCCTGGTCGGCGGACATCGTCGTGAAGGTGGCGCCGCCGACCAAGGAAGAGGTCGCCAAGCTGCGCAACGGCCAGACCCTGATCGGGTTCCTGGCCCCGCGCAACGCCGACAACTCGATCGGCGCGCTCACCGAGGCCGGCGTGCAGGCGTTCGCGCTGGAGGCCATCCCGCGGATCTCGCGCGCCCAGGTCATGGACGCGCTGTCGTCGCAGGCCAACGTCGCCGGCTACAAGGCCGTGCTGCTGGCCGCGTCCGAGTCGACCCGGTTCTTCCCCATGCTGACGACCGCGGCGGGCACCGTGAAGCCGGCCAGCGTGCTGGTCCTGGGCGTCGGCGTGGCCGGCCTGCAGGCGCTGGCCACGGCCAAGCGGCTGGGCGCGCGCACCTCCGGTTACGACGTGCGCCCGGAGGTGGCCGACCAGGTCCGCTCGGTGGGCGCGCAGTGGCTGGACCTCGGGATCGACGCGGCCGGGGAGGGCGGCTACGCCCGCGAACTCACCGAAGCCGAGCGCGCCCAGCAGCAGGAGTCGCTGGAGAAGGCGATCGCCGGGTTCGACGTGGTGATCACCACCGCGCTGGTCCCCGGGCGGCCCGCGCCGCGCCTGGTGACCGCCGCGGCGGTGGAGTCGATGAAGCCCGGCAGCGTGGTGGTCGACCTGGCGGGGGAGACCGGGGGCAACTGCGAACTCACCGAACCCGGACAGACCGTCGTCAAGCACGACGTGACCATCGCCTCGCCGCTGAACCTGCCGGCGACCATGCCCGAGCACGCCAGCGAGCTCTACAGCAAGAACATCACGGCGCTCCTGGACCTGTTGATCACCGACGGCAAACTGGCCCCCGACTTCGACGACGAAGTGATCGCGGCGTCCTGCGTCACTCGAGAAGGAACCTAGACATGTACGACGAGCTGTTGGCCAATCTGGCGATCCTGGTGCTGTCCGGGTTCGTCGGGTTCGCGGTCATCTCCAAAGTGCCCAACACGCTGCACACCCCGCTGATGTCGGGCACCAACGCCATTCACGGGATCGTGGTGCTCGGCGCCCTGGTGGTGTTCGGCGAGGTCGAGCACCCGTCGCTGGCCGTGCAGATCATCCTGTTCGTCGCGGTGGTGTTCGGCACGCTGAACGTCATCGGCGGTTTCATCGTCACCGACCGGATGCTGGGCATGTTCAAGGGCAAGAAGAAGGTGGCGCCCGTCAAGACCGAGGATCTGGCGGCGAAATGAACTACCTCGTCACCGTCCTCTACATCGTTTCGTTCGCCCTTTTCATCTACGGCTTGATGGGCCTGACCGGGCCCAAGACCGCGGTGCGGGGCAACCTGATCGCCGCGGTCGGCATGGCGCTGGCCGTGACGGCGACGCTGATCAAGATCCGGCACACCGAGTCGTGGGTGCTGATCATCGCCGGCCTGGTGGTGGGCGTGCTGCTCGGCGTCCCGCCGGCGCGGTTGACCAAGATGACCGCCATGCCGCAGCTGGTGGCGTTCTTCAACGGCGTGGGCGGCGGCACGGTCGCGCTGATCGCGCTGGCGGAATTCATTGAGACGAGCGGCTTTTCGGCGTTCCAGCATGGTGAGTCGCCGACCGTGCACATCGTGGTGGCGTCTTTGTTCGCCGCGATCATCGGGTCGATCTCGTTCTGGGGTTCCATCATCGCGTTCGGCAAGCTGCAGGAGATCATCTCGGGATCACCGATCGGCTTCGGGAAGGCCCAGCAACCGATCAACGTGCTGCTGCTCGTTGCGGCGGTGGCGGCGGCGGTGGTCATCGGCCTGGGCGCGCATCCCGGCACGGGTGGGGTGTCGCTGTGGTGGATGGTCGGCCTGCTGGCCGCGGCCGGTGTGCTCGGCCTGATGGTGGTGCTGCCCATCGGCGGCGCCGACATGCCGGTGGTGATCTCGCTGCTCAACGCGATGACCGGGTTGTCGGCCGCGGCGGCCGGCCTGGCGCTGAACAACACCGCGATGATCGTGGCCGGCATGATCGTCGGCGCGTCGGGTTCGATCCTGACCAACCTGATGGCCAAGGCGATGAACCGCTCGATTCCCGCGATCGTCGCCGGCGGTTTCGGCGGTGGCGGCGTGGCACCCAGCGGTGACGGCGGCGGCGACAAGCACGTCAAGGCCACCTCGGCCGCCGACGCCGCGATCCAGATGGCCTACGCCAACCAGGTGATCGTGGTGCCCGGCTACGGGCTGGCCGTCGCGCAGGCGCAGCACGCGGTCAAGGACATGGCGTCGCTGCTGGAGGACAAGGGCGTGCCGGTGAAGTACGCGATCCACCCGGTGGCCGGCCGGATGCCCGGGCACATGAACGTGCTGCTGGCCGAGGCCGAGGTGGATTACGACGCGATGAAGGACATGGACGACATCAACGACGAATTCGCCCGCACCGACGTCGCGATCGTCATCGGCGCCAACGACGTCACCAACCCGGCGGCCCGCAACGAGCAATCCAGCCCGATCTACGGCATGCCCATCCTGAACGTGGACAAGGCCAAGTCGGTGATCGTGCTCAAGCGGTCGATGAACTCGGGGTTCGCGGGGATCGACAACCCGCTGTTCTACGCCGACGGGACGACGATGCTGTTCGGGGACGCGAAGAAATCGGTGACGGAGGTCGCCGAGGAACTGAAGGCGCTCTAAACCGGCGGGGCCGGGCGCTGCGGGTCACCGCCAGAGGGTCTAAACCGGCGGGTAGGCGGGCGGCGGGTAGCCGTTGCCGTCGACGACGCCGCGCAGGCCCCACGGGACGTAGCGGAAGAAGAACTCGATCTCGTCGCTCATGTCATAGTCCGGGCTCGGATCCATGAAGACACCCCTCCAGTCGCGACTTGAGCTTTCTTCAGGCGAGTCTAGTCCCATCCTCGTCGGGGTGACACCCGGCGTTTGCCTAAACTGTCCAACCAGTTGATTGATAATTGGACTTGCCCGGCACCCCAGCGTCCCGCCCGGCAGTGACGATTGCGAGTACAGATGCCATCCGAGAACGGACTAACCCGGCGCGAGGAATTGCTGGCCGTCGCCACCAAGCTCTTCGCCGCCCGCGGCTACCACGGCACCCGGATGGATGACGTCGCCGACGTGATCGGCCTGAACAAGGCGACGGTCTACCACTACTACGCCAGCAAGTCGCTGATCCTGTACGACATCTATCAGCAGGCCGCCGAGGGCACGCTGGCCGCCGTCCACGACGATCCATCCTGGACGGCCCGTGAGGCGCTCTACCAGTACACGGTCCGCCTGCTGACCGGCATCGCGGCCAACCCGGAGCGGGCCGCCGTGTACTTCCAGGAGGCGCCCTACATCACCGAGTGGTTCACCGAGGAGCAGGTGGCCGCGGTCCGGGAGAAGGAAACGCAGGTCTACGAGCACGTCCACGGGCTCATCGATCGCGGCATCGCCAGCGGCGAGTTCTACCAGTGCGATTCGCACGTCCTGGCGCTCGGCTACATCGGCATGACGCTCGGCGCCTACCGGTGGTTGCGGCCGAGCGGCCGTCGCAGCGCCAAGGAGATCGCCGCCGAATTCAGCACCGCGCTGCTGCGCGGCCTGATCCGGGATGAGGGGATCCGCACGAGTTCACCCCTCGGGCCCTAGGCTTGCGCGCCCTTCAGGTGCTTGTCCAGGAAGGCGAGCTGGTCGGCCACCACGCGGTCGAAGGCCTCGTCGACGTAGATCGCGAAATGGCCCTCGGGATATACCTTGATCTCCCCGCGCGGGGCCTTGGCCGCGTGGCGCAGCGTCGCCGCCGCGGGGGCCACCGAGTCGGCCTCGCACACGCAGAACAGGATCGGGCAGCCGATGTCGGGGGTGCGGCGCCCGGGCCGATAGGTCATGATTTTCAACGCGATCCGGGCCGCCACGTCCGAAGGGATGTCCGCGCCGTCGGGCACCAGTCGTAAAAAACCCGGGTACGCGTCGGGGGTGGTCATCAGCGCCACCTCGCCCGGTCGCCCCACCGCGGGAACCATCACCGGTGCTTTGCCGAGCCGGGCGGCGAGGAGGTCGCGGGCGGCCAGCGTGCCGACGCGCATGAAGATCAGCGGGTTCAGCGTTCCTATCGACGCCCTGGCGTCGGTGAAGGGGCATTGCACCACGGCGGCGGCGATGTCGGGGTGGCGGGCCGCCGTGGTGATCACATGGCCGCCGCTAAAAGACGTGCCCCACAACGCGATTCGAGCGGTGTCGATTCCGGGGATGGTGCGGGCGTAGGCGACGGCCGCGGCCCAGTCGGCGAGTTGCAGCCCGATGTCGAGCAGTTGGCGTGGGTGGCCCTCGCTGTCACCGAAGTTGCGGTAGTCGAACACCAGGCAGGCGTAGCCGGCCGCGCTGAAGCGTTCGGCGTAGGCGTCCAGGCGCATGGTCCGCACCCCGGCGAGGCCGTGCGCCATCACCAGCAGCGGCGCGGGCCCACTGCCCGGCGGCCGGTAGAGCCAGGCGCTGATCAGATCGCCCCCGGACGGGAACTGGACGTCTTCGCGTTGTGTCATCAGTCAGTCATTCTGCCCGCGTCACCGCGACCGGTCCGCCGGTATGCGCCGCGAATTTAATGGACTACTGTCTAGAAAAGTTTTGAGCGCTCAACGAACGGAGACTCTCATGGCGATCCGCGTCGCGCACGTCGGTACCGGAAACGTCGGAGGGTTGGCGCTCGCCGAACTCATCACCAACCCCCAGTTCGAGTTGACCGCGGTGTGTGTCTCCACCCCCGAGAAGGTCGGTAAGGACGCCGGCGAACTGTGCGGCGTCGGTTTGGAGCCCGGTGTGGTCACCGGTGTCACGGCCGTCTCCGACCTCGACGCCCTGCTCGCCACCCAGCCCGAGTGTGTCGTCTATTGCGCCATGGGCGACACCCGGCTGCCCGACGCGATGGCCGACGTCATGCGCGTCCTGGCCGCCGGCGTCAATGTCGTCGGCTCTTCGCCCGGGCTGTTGCAATACCCGTGGGGCGTGATGCCCGAGAAGTACATCGGCCGGGTCGAAGACGCTGCCAGGCAAGGGAATTCCAGCATTTTCATCAGCGGTGTCGACCCCGGATTCGCGAACGACCTGATCCCGTTCGCGCTCGCGGGGACCTGCCAGCGCGTCGAGCAGGTGCGCTGCATGGAGATTCACGACTACGCCAGTTACGCCGGCGCAGAGGTGATGCATTACATGGGATTCGGCCGACCCATGGACGAAATCCCGATGCTGCTGCAGCCGGGCATCCTGTCCATCGCGTGGGGCACCGCGATCCGTCAGCTGGCGGCCGGGCTGGGCATCGAGGTCGACGAGATCACCGAGTCCTACCAGCGCGAGCCGGCGCCGGAGGATTTCGACATCGCGGTGGGACGCGTCGCCAAGGGCACCGTGGCCGTGCTGCAGTTCGAGATCCGCGGCATGGTCGACGGCCACCCCGCCATCGTCATCGAGCACGTGACCCGGCTGCGGCCGGACCTGCGACCCGATCTGCCCCAGCCCGCGTCCGGCGACGGCTCGTACCGCATCGAGATCACCGGCGAGCCGTCTTATGCCGTCGACATCATTCCGAGCAGCCGCAAGGGCGACCACAACCACGCCGCGATCGCCGGCGCCGCGGGTCGCATCGTCAACGCCATTCCCGCCGTCATCGCGGCACCGCCCGGCATCCGCACGACGCTGGACCTGCCGCTGGTGACCGGCAAAGGCCTTTACGCACCAAGCACTTTGGTGAGCACCTAAATCGAAAGGAGTCCCTGTGGGACGGGTAGAAGGCAAGGTTGCGCTGATCAGCGGGGGCGCCCGGGGGATGGGCGCCGAGCATGCGCGGCTGCTGGCGTCCGAGGGCGCCAAGGTGGTGATCGGCGACATCCTCGACGACGAGGGCAAGGCGGTTGCCGACGAGATCGGCGATTCGGTCCGGTACGTCCACCTCGACGTGACCCAGCCCGACCAGTGGGACGCGGCCGTCGAGACCGCCGTGAGCGAATTCGGCAAGCTCAACGTGTTGGTCAACAACGCCGGGACCGTCGCGCTCGGGCCGCTGAAGAGTTTCGATCTGGCCAAGTGGCAGAAGGTGATTGACGTCAACCTGACCGGAACCTTCCTGGGGATGCGCGCGGCGGTCGAGCCGATGATCGCGGCGGGCGGCGGCTCGATCATCAACGTGTCCTCGATCGAGGGCCTGCGCGGCGCGCCCATGGTGCACCCGTACGTGGCGTCCAAGTGGGGGGTGCGCGGGCTGGCGAAGTCCGCGGCGCTGGAGCTGGCGCCGCACAACATCCGCGTCAACTCCGTGCACCCCGGCTTCATCCGCACCCCGATGACCCAGCATCTGCCCGAGGACATGGTGACGATTCCGCTCGGCCGTCCGGCCGAGTCGCGGGAGGTCTCGACGTTCATCCTGTTCCTGGCCAGCGACGAATCGTCCTACTCCACCGGTAGCGAGTTCGTGATGGACGGCGGCCTGGTGACCGACGTGCCACACAAGGAGTTTTAGCCCGGCGAAGATAGGTGACCGGTCGGCTAACATCGAGGCATGCCGCGTCCCCCGAATCCCGAAGTGCGGAGCCGCCTGCTTGCCGCGGGCCGTGAACTGGTGCACGCGCGGGGATTCTCGGCGAGCGGCGTCAAAGACATCACCGACGCGGCGGGCGTCCCGAAGGGGTCGTTCTACGCGTACTTCCCGAGCAAGGAAGCGTTCGCGGCGGCGATCCTCGAGCATTACTGGACCGACATCGAGGCGCGCCTGCTGCCGATCCTCGACGAAGCCGGGCCGGTGCAGGACCGGATCACCCGCTTCTTCCATGCCCTTGCCGACGAGCACGAGGCCGGCGACTTTTTGCTTGGCTGCCTGATCGGCAACCTGTCGCTCGAGCTGGGCGGTTCGAGCGAACCGGTGCGCGCCGAACTCGTGCGCATCCTCGATCGCTGGGGCGCGGCCCTCACCGACTGTGTGCGGTCCGGACAGGGGCGTTCCGGCGGCGTCCGCCGCGACCTCCCGGCTACCGAACTCTCCTCCCAACTGATCGAGGCGTGGGAAGGTGCGGCCCTGCGAGGCAAGGTGACCCGCAGTAGGGCCCCGTACGACCGATTCGAGGCGACCACGGTCCCGGCGCTCCTGCACTGATGCGGCCGGCGCCGGAATGGTTCAGCCGGCGGCGCTTGTTAAATAGACGACTGGTCATTTATTATCGAGAGGTCCACCCCTTCCGACCCCGAGGACGTGGCATGCCAGAGCCAACCAGAGACGCCGACCCCCAGCAGCCTGAGCTGCCCGCTTCCGGCTTCGTACTCGACCTCGATCGCGCCGCGCTGGTCCTCACCGATCCACAGATCGATTTCCTCAGCCCGGCAGGCGCCGGATGGCAGGTGTTCGGCGACGGCGTCCAGGACAACGACGTCGTCGCCCATATCGGCGAGTTGCTCGACGCCGCGAAGCGGGCGGGCATCACCGTCGCGGTCTCGCCGCACTACTTCTTCCCCACCGACAAGCAGTGGCGGTTCGGTGATCCGCTCGAGAAGTTCATGGACTCCGTCGGCATGTTCGCGCGCCAAAGCGCCTACACGACAGACGGATTCGTGGGCTCCGGCGCCGACTTCCTGCCGGCCTTCCGCACCCACATTCACGACGGCCGGACCGTCATCGCCTCACCCCACAAGATCGTCGGCCCGGAATCCAACGACCTGGTGCTTCAGCTGCGCAAGCGCGGGGTCAGCCAGGTCGTCCTGGCGGGGATGGCCGCCAACCTGTGCGTCGAAGGCCACCTGCGCGAACTCATCGAACAGGGCTTCGAGGTCGCCGTCGTCAAGGACGCCACGGCCGGCCCGCGCCTACCCGAATGCGACGGCTACCTCGCCGCTTTGGTGAATTTCCGATTCCTGGCCAGCGCAGTCTGGACCACGTCCGAAGCCGTCGCCCAGCTGACCAAGCGCGGCGATCCGTCGAAAACAAAGGAGTCCGAACGCCATGGCACCCAATGAAAGTCTCAGTCAACGCAGGTTCGCGCTGAACGACGGAAGCGGCGCGATCCCGGCGCTCGGGTTCGGCACCTCGCTGTCCGACAACACCAAGACCCGTGATGCCGTCAAGACCGCGGTCCAAGCGGGGTTCCGTCACCTCGACGCCGCCGAGCGGTATCGGAACGAAGCCGAGGTCGGCGCGGCACTCAAAGAGCTGTTCGCGCAACGAACGGTCCGCCGCGAGGAATTGTTCGTGACCACCAAGCTGTGGAACAACAACCATCGACCGGAACGGGTGCGGCCCGCCCTGCGGGCCAGTCTGGACAGGCTCGGACTCGACGCGGTCGATCTGTATTTGGTGCATACCCCGTTCGCGTTCAAGCCGGGCGACGACCAAGACCCCCGTGACATCCATGGGGCCGTCGTCTACGACGCCGGGGTCACGCTCGCGGAAACCTGGGCGGCGATGGAAGACCTTGTAGACGAGGGTCTTACGCGGGCGATAGGCCTCTCGGACATCGACGCCGACGGGACCAGAAAGATCCTCGAGACCGCGCGCATCAAGCCGGCGGTCGTGGAAGTCGAGTCGCACCCGTATCACCCCCAATGGGAACTCCACGAAATGCGCGAGACCGACGGCGTCGTCTTGCTGGCATTCGCCTCGCTCGGCCACGCACTGGAACCGCGGCTGCTCGACGACCCTCTCGTCGTATCGATCGCGCGACGACTCGGCAAGACGCCCGCGCAAGTACTTTTGGCCTGGGGCATCCAGCGTGGCAGCGCCGTCCTGACCGCATCCGTTTCACCGGCACGCATTCGCGAGAACTTGGATGTCACAGCGCTTCCCGACAGCGCCATGCGCGAGATCAGCGAACGTCTCGACACTCGGATCCGATTCAACTCCGTTGTGGAGGCGGGCGAACCGGGATTCGCCGAGGTGCCCCGGGGCTAGGGTGGCGGCGTGAGGGCGATGGCCGGCGTCGGCGTGCCGACCCACCTCGCCAGCGTGATCTCCGGTCCCGACGGCGTCATCCGCTGCCGGTGGGCCACCGAAACGGGCCGCGACCTGACCGCGTACCACGATCACGAGTGGGGAACACCGACGCGCGACGAGGCCGTCCTCTTCGAGGCGCTGGCGCTGACGTACTTCGAGAACGGCCTGTCGTGGGCGACGGTGTTCGACAAGCGGGACAACCTGCGCAAGGCGTTCCACCTATTCGACCCGGGCGCGGTCGCAGCAATGACGCCCAACGACGTCGAACGGTTGATGGCCGACACCTCGATCATCCGCCATCGAGGCAAGATCGAAGCCACGCGGCACAACGCCCGCCTGTTGTCGACACAGTCGCTGGCGCGTCTGGCCTGGCAGCATAAACCCCGCAGGCACCATCGGCTGCGAACCTTCAGCGATGGCCGGATGGTGAGTCCGGAATCGCACCAGCTGTCAACGGCGTTGCGAGAAGCGGGTTTTCGCATGGTTGGGCCGGTGGTCGCCCACTCGTTCATGCAGACCGTCGGGATTGAAAACGGTCATTTCGAGGGCTGTTTCCGGGCTCCGGCGTGAGGTGCTATAACCGCGAGCATGCTGCGTAGCCTGGCCGAGGTAGTGGGATCGAACCACGTCGTCACCGATCCCGACGTGCTCGCGGGCCGCAGCGTCGACCACACCGGTCGTTATCGGGGCCGGGCGAGCGCGCTGGTGCGCCCGGGTTCGGCCGAGCAGGTCGCCGCGGTGTTGCGGCTGTGCCGGGACGCGGGGGCGCACGTCACCGTCCAGGGCGGGCGCACCTCGCTGGTGGCCGGCACCGTCCCGGAGCACGACGACGTGCTGCTGTCCACCGAGCGGCTGCACGCCCTCGATGACGTCGACACCGTCGAGCGCCGGATCCGGGCGGGCGCCGGCGCCACACTCGCCGCGGTGCAGCGGGCCGCGGGCGGCGCGGGCCTGCTGTTCGGCGTGGATTTGGCCGCCCGGGACACGGCGACCGTCGGGGGGATGGCGTCGACGAACGCCGGCGGGCTGCGCACGGTCCGCTACGGCAACATGGGCGAACAGGTCGTCGGCCTGGAGGTCGCCCTGCCCGACGGTTCGCTGCTGCGCCGGCACAGCCGGGTGCGCCTTGACAACACCGGCTACGACCTGTCGGCGTTGTTCGTCGGCGCCGAGGGCACCCTGGGCGTGATCACCTCGCTGGATCTGCGCCTGCACCCCACCCCCGCGCGGCGGGTGACGGCGGTGTGCGGGTTCGACGACCTGGCGGCGCTGGTGGACGCGGGCCGGACGTTCCGGGACACCGACGGCATAGCGGCGCTGGAATTGATCGACGGCCGGGCCGCCGCGCTCACCGGCGAACACGTCGGCGTGGGTGCCCCCGTCGACGGCGACTGGCTGCTGCTGGTGGAACTCGCCGCCGACCAGGACCAGACGGACCGGCTCGCCGACCTGCTCGACGGAGCGCGGATGTGCTCCGCGCCCGCGGTCGGCGTGGATGTGGCTGCGCAGCAACGGTTGTGGCAGTTGCGCGAGTCGCTCGCCGAGGTGCTCGGCGTGTACGGGCCGCCGCTGAAGTTCGACGTCTCGTTGCCGCTGTCGTCGATCGACGAATTCGCCCGAGCCGCAGTCGATTTGGTCGGGACGCACGCGCCGGATGCGCTGCCCGTACTGTTCGGCCACATCGGCGAGGGCAACCTGCATCTCAACGTGCTGCGCTGCCCGGTCGACCGGGAGCGGGCACTCTACGAGCCGATGATGGAACTGATCGCGCGATCCGGTGGCAACGTCAGCTCCGAGCACGGCGTCGGCACCCGCAAGCGGCACTACATGGGCATGTCACGCGAGCTGGCGGACATCGCGGCGATGCGGACCATCAAGGCCGCGCTGGACCCGACCGGCTACCTCAACGCCGCGGTGCTCTTCGACTAGCCGGAGGTCGCCTGACATACGCTGGCGTCCATGGCATCCGGGATCTTCGACACACCCGTCAACCGAATCGTCAACAATTTCTTCAATGGCATGATCGACGCGCCCGTCGTCGGGCGACTGGTACGACGCGGGCTGATCAAGATCCGCTACGTCGGCAGGCGTTCGGGCAAGACGATTCAGACCCCGGTCGGGTATCGCCGTTCCGGCGACGGCATCGTCATCAACGTCATGTCGCCCGATAGCAAGACATGGTGGCGAAACTTTCTCGGCGCGGGCGGGCCGATCACGCTGCTGAACTTCGACGGCGCGGACCGCACCGGACACGCGATCGCCAGCCGAGACGAGAAGGGCCGCGTCAAGGTCGCGGTGCGGCTCGACTGATCACGAACCCTTGATCCCGACCGCGTGCCGCAGCTGCGCCAGGAACTGATCGGCATCGTCGCTGGGCACGATGTAGTGCGAGATCGCGATCCGGATCACGGTCGCCGCCTTCACCGCGGCGTTGGGTCCGGGCAGGTGGCGCTGCAGGCCCTCCCGCATCTGCGGGATGACCCCACCGAACTGGGCGATGGTGTGTTCGGGCTCGACGTCGACCATGCGCACCCCGGAGTACGAATGTTGGTATTCCACGATGAACCGCAGCACGGCGTCGAGCTTGTCGACGCCCTTCAACCCCGCGGTGGCCCGCACCAGGCCGCTTTCGAAGATCTGTCGCTCGTAACTCGAAAAGGCCGACAGCAGCTCCTCTTTCGACGCGAACCAGCGGTACAGCGTCGGGCGCGAGACCCCGGCCTGCGCGGCGACGTCGGACAGGCTGAGCTTGGTCTTGCCGTTGCGGCCGAGCACCTCGGCGGTGGCATCGAGGATGCGCTGCCGCGTCGAGGTGTCGGGCTCTGCGGTCTGGGCCGGACTGCTCATAAGTGCAACTCTACGAAGTCGTTCACCGTCATTTCGCCTCCCGGCCAGGCTTGGGCGGTCTCGGCCGCACCAACACGGACTGCTGGATGGCGCCCACCGCCCCCTGCTCGTCGAACAACGTGCCGACCGTGGTCCCGATGCCGTCCGGGCCATAGTTCGTCTCGGCGCGGATCCCGATCCACTCCCCGTCGGGAACCCGGAACACGTGCACGGCCAGGTCGGTGTTGAGGAAGGTCCACCGGGTGATGTCCAACTTGCTGCCGATGCCGTTGGCGCAGTCGGCCACCGCGAACAGCCGCTCCAGCGGTGTCATGCTCTCGCCGGTGACCAGGTCCACGGTCGGGTGGATCCACGATTCGCCCGGCCCCTCGCTCAGCGGTTCGGTCAGCCACAGCCAGTCCAGGCTGTGCACGTAGTTGCGGTCCCAATCCCGCGCCTTCAGGTTGCGGTTGCGCGCCTCGCCGCGCGGCCGCGGCATTTCGGGCGCGGCGTGGGCCACGGCGCGCGTGTCCAACGTCTGTAGCCGCCAGCCGCTGGCGCGCGCCACCGGCCGGGGCTCGCCATCGGGGCCGGGGGCCAGCATCTCGGCGGTGACCAGTTCGATCTGCTTGCCGCCCCGCTGCACCTGCGACCCGACCCACAGGTCCCCCTCGGCCGGCACCCCGCCCAACAGGTCGATGACGACGCGCGACAGGCGGGTGTCGTCGCGCTGTTCGCACCGCTCGAGCGCCCGCACCAGCAGCGCGGACACCGGCCCGCCGTGCTGAATCGCGGCCGACCAGGTGCCCCGCGCCAGGTCGGTGGCCCGGAACTTCTCGCCCAGCGGATCGGCGCCGTCGACTAGCTCGTAATAGGAGTCGGACATCGTCGTCAACCTTTCCTCAGGGCAGGCCGGCGCCGGGAGTCGTCACCGTGACCGCATCCAGCCGGGACAGCCGGGTGCCGACCAGCCGCTGGGGATAGGCGTCCGTGCTGGACAACAGGAACAGCGTGCGCCGCTCGGGGCCGCCGAGCGCGCAGGCGATCGCTACCCGCTCGCCCATGTCGATGCGGTCGGTCACCGCCCCGCCCTCGACGATCCGCTCGAATTGGTGGGCCAGCGTCATGGACGCCCACACCGCGCCGTCGGCGTCGAGCGCGATGCCGTCGGGCGGCCCGTCCAGACCCTCGGCGAAAACCCGCCGGTCGGCCAGGCCGCCGTCGGAGTCGATCGTGAACGCGGTCAGCCGGCGGCCGATCGACTCGGCGACGATCAGGGTGGCGCGGTCCGGGGTGATCACCATGCCGTTGGGAAAGTCGAGGTCTTCGGCGACGACGGTGGCGCTGTCGTCCGGATCGAGGCGGATGATGCGCCCGCCGTGCCGCGCCTGGCACCCGATGTAGGCGCGCCCCGCGTCGTCGATCACCATGTCCCCGAGGTTTTCCGGCGCGAGTTCGGTGAGATCGGCGATGGTGTCCACGGATTCACCGTCGTAGCGCAGCACCTTGCGGTCGTCGGCCGAGACGATCAGCAGCGATCCGTCCGGGCGGAAACCCAGGCCGGAGGGCGAGTGCCCGGGCAGCGGCAAGGTCGTGAGCGAGCCACCCATGGTCGAGGTGTGGACCGCCTCGCCCAGCATGTCGGAGAACCACAGCAGCCCCTCGAACCAGCGTGGCCCCTCGCCGAAGCAGAAGCTGTTGGCCAGCGGTTCGGGAATCATCCGGTCACGCCTTTGACCACGGCTTCCGCTTTACAAAACACCGCCAAAGTGTCATGCACCGCGGGTGCCGGTGTCAATCTGGCGACGGCCGGTCCCCGCGGGCCCCATGAACGCGGATGCGCAACCGCGGGAGGCGCCGCCCAATTGTGTTGCGCCCCTGGGTGTCCCATCGAGCCGGCGGTCCACCGAGTCACCACCTTGTTAGCCAAGCTTTACAAATCCTACGCAAAGTGTCACGCTGAGCCGTGAGCTGCTAGCCGAGAGGTGGACCCGACTTGACCACGGAATCTGAGCAGACCGAGTGGACCGTGCAGGGCCTGCTGGACCTGTTCGACGTGCGGGCCGACGGGCCGGACCGGTTCACCGGCGACACCGGGATCGCCGGCGGCGACGAACGTCAGGTGGTGGAGGGCACCCAGGTGCTCGCCCAGGCGATCGTGGCGGTGGCCAAACGGTTCGGAGACAAGTCGGTGCGTTCGGCGCACGCGGTGTTCTCCCGCGCGGTGACCGTCGGCCCGCCGATCGAACTCGTCCTCGACGTCGTCGCCGAGGGCCGGTCCACCGCCACGGCGGTGGTCGCCGTCCACCAGAACGGGCGGCGCTGCCTGAGCATCTCGGTGCTGGCCGACGTGCCGACCGGCGACGTCATCCGCCACCACCTGCCGCGCCCCGACGTGACCGGGCCCGCGGACGCCAATCCCTCGCCGATGCCGATGGTGGGCCGCGAACTGCGCCTGGTCGACGTCGTCGACGTGAACAGCCCCGACGAGGTCGGGCCACCCGAGCTGTACGCGTGGCTGCACTACGACCCGATCCCGGAACGGGACGACCTGGCCAAGGCGCTGCTCGCGTACTTCACCGGCCACCTGGGCATCTCCACGACGATGCGACCGCACGAGGGCATCGGCACCGCCCAGGCGCACCTGACCGTGTCCACCGCACCGATGAGCATCTCGGTGGCGTTCCACGAACCGGTGCGCTGGGACGGCTGGCTGCTCTACACCCACGAGAGCACCCAGGTCGGCGCGGGGATGTCGTACGTGCGCGGCACCGTGCACTCCGAGGCGGGCGAGCTACTGTGCTCGTTCGCCCAGGAGGCGCTGATCCGGCCGCTGCGCACCACCGACACGGCGATCGATTCCCGCGCGCGATTCTGACGGCGGGCCGCGGTCATGCACTTCACCATCACCCATCCGATGCACAGCCACCCGTACAACCCGGAGTTGGTCAGCGGGGACGGCATCGCGAAGGTGGCCGCGGCCACCGAGGCGGCCGGCATTCACGGGTTCGGCTTCACCGACCACCCGGCGCCGTCGCAGCGGTGGCTCCAAGCCGGTGGGCATGACGCTTTGGATCCCTTTGTCGCGCTGGGTTTCGCGGCGGCCACGACGACGACGCTGCGGCTGATCCCCAACATCGTGGTGCTGCCGTATCGAAACCCGTTCGTAGTGGCCAAGTCCGGCGCGACACTGGACCTGCTCTCCGGCGGCCGCTTCACGCTCGCGGTCGGTGTGGGTTATCTGAAGCGGGAATTCGCAGCGCTCGGTGTCAGCTACGACGAGCGGGCCGAGCTGTTCGAGGAAGCACTGCAGGTGATCCGGGCGGTGTGGGCCGGCGACGACATCACCTTCGAGGGCAAGCATTTCAGCGCGCGGGGGATCACCGCGCACCCCCTCCCGCTGAGCGATCCGCACCCGCCGATCTGGATCGGCGGCAACACCTCGTCGGCGCGCCAGCGCGTGGCGCAATACGGCGACGGCTGGTGCCCATTCCCCGCCCCTCCCCAGTTGGCCCAGACGGCGGGCACCGCGGTGATCGACTCCGTGGCGCGGCTCACCGAAGGCATCGACGATCTGCGGCGACGGTGCGATGCCGCGGGCCGCGACTGGTCCACCATCGACATCACCTTCGCGAACTTCGAGGGCGGCAGCCCCGCCGACGACTCATTCAACGCCGACGCCTACCTCGCCGGCTTGGAAAAGCTTGCGGGCGTTGGGGTTACCTGGGTGAGCGTGCACCTGCCCGGAGACAGCATCACCCACGCGCTCGAGACCCTCGACCGATTCCGCACCCTCGTGATCGACGCGGCCTGATGGACTTCTCCCGCGTCGAACTCTCCCCGGAGGACCAGGCCTTCCGCGACGAGACCCGGGCGTTCATCGCCAAGCACGTCACCGACGAAGTGCTGCACCGGCAGCTGAAGTTCGGCGAAAACTTCGACGAGGAGGTGCATCTGGCGCTCGGCGAGGCCGGCTACCTGGCATCTGATTGGAAGCTGGAGGCCGAGGGCGGCTTCAGCCCGGTGCGCCGACGCATATTCCAGCTCGAGATCGCCCGCGCCCACACCCCCTGGTATCACTGGGGCACCACGTCCGTCGTCGCCAAGCTGGTGCGGCAGTTCGGGGTGCCCGAGTTAGCCGACAAGGTCATCCCGGGCGTGCTGGCCGGCGAGATCCGGCTGTGTCTGGGCTACACCGAGCCCGAGGGCGGCTCCGACGTCGCCACCTGCAAGACGCGCGCGGTGCGCGACGGCGATGCGTGGATTATCAACGGCTCCAAGATGTTCACGTCGAACGCGCAGAACGCCAGGTACGTCTTCCTGCTCACCAACACCGACCCCCAGGGCCCCAAGCACAGGAACCTGACGATGTTCCTGGTGCCCCTCGACACGCCGGGCATCGAGATCCAGGGCATCCGGACGCTGGACGGCGACCGCACCAACATCGTCTACTACAGCGACGTCCGCGTCGACGACGTCTACCGCATCGGCGAGGTGAACGGCGGCTGGACGGTGATGCGCGCGGCGCTGGACTCCGAGCACGGCATCGTGGACCCGGAAGACCATGGGCTGCAATACGTCGCGGCGATGGCGGCGCACGGCGACCTGATGGCCGAAGTGATCGACGCCGTCGCGGCCGTCGTTTCGGCGACGGACGACGAGTCGGTGAAGTACCGGCTCGGACGGGCCGTCGCGCGCATGGAGGCGTCGCTGTCATCGCCCGGAATGTTCGGCCGGGTCGCGGTCGCGCAGACGATGCGCGACATCACCGGTGACCTGATGGACATCATGGGCTCGGCCTCGGCGTTGCCGACCGAAACCGAAGGCTCCGCCACCGACGGTGCGGCGGAACACCTTTACCGGCTCTCGTTGCCGCTCGGCATCTATGGCGGCACCCTTGAAGTGTTCCGCAACATGATCGCCCAGCACGAGCTGAAGCTGGGACGCCCTAGCTACGGCGGGTGAGCGGCAGGTCGGCCACGACGTCGGCCCGGGCCAGGTCGAAGCTCAAAAAGCCCTTGATGGGCAGGCTTTCGGGTGGCGGATCCGAATAGCTCCAGGCGATGTCGTCGATCGCGTGATCGTCAACGACGGCCGACCAGTAGGTGGCGAAGCCCTTGTAGTTGCAATACGTCACCGTGTCGGTGCGGCGCAGCAGGTCGGTGCGCACGTGCGTCGGATCGACGTAAAGCCTTGGCTCCAAGGCCGTTTCGAACACGATAACGGTGTCATCGGTATCTACCAGCGTGACGCCCCCGACGCTGGCGCGCAGGCGGCGCCTCGTCGGCCGGCAGTCGACGCGGTGGTAGGGATTCGGCGGATAGTGCACGAGCTCGCGTCCCTCCTCCAGCCAGGTGTCGACGGCGTCCCACGGCACGTGCACGAAGCCCGGCGCCTCCGGCTCGGGTTCGGTGGGCAGGTCGGCGACCGCGTCGGCCGGGAAAACGTAGCTGAGCGGCCGGCCCCGCCGGTGCACCAGCAGCGCCCGCTCGGTGTCGATCACCAGGCGCCCGTCCTGGATCGCCTGCACGCGCCGTGGGTGCGGCTCGACGAACACGACGCCGTCCGGTATGGCGGGGGAGAACCGCCCGGCCGGATCACTGCTGAGCGGACCACGTCCGGCAACGAGGCTCATGGTGCTCCTTCCATCGCCCACGCCTTCGACCGTCACGCTAGCGTGGCACTGGCAATGGACCGTCACGCCGGCGTGACATTCGAAGAGCGCGGAGTAGGAACTTAGCCATGGCGGGACCAATGGAGGGCGTCAAGGTCGTCGAGCTCGGGGTCTGGGTGGCCGGGCCGGCCGCCGGCGGCATCCTGGCCGACTGGGGCGCCGACGTCGTCAAGATCGAGCCGCCGCGCGGGGACCCGGGGCGCATGTTCGGCAGGATGTTGGGCTGCGACCTCGGCGTCAACCCGCCTTTCGAGATGGACAACCGCTCCAAGCGCAGCGTCGTGCTGGACCTCGCGCAGGAGTCGGGCCGCGACACCGCGTTCGAATTGCTCGCCGACGCTGACGTTTTCGTGACGAACGTGCGGCCCGGCGCGCTGTCGCGCCTCGGACTGGACTTCGAATCGGTGTCGGCGCGCAATCCCCGCCTGGTCTACGGGCTGATCACCGGATACGGCGACACCGGGCCCGACGCCGACCGCGCCGCATACGACGTCGCCGCGTTCTGGTCGCGGGCCGGGGTGGCACATCTGCTCACCCGGCCCGGTGACACGCCGCCGTTCCAGCGCGGCGGCATGGGCGATCACTCGGCCGGCATGACGCTGGCCGCGGCGATCTGCGCGGCGCTGGTTGCCCGCGCCCGCACCGGGACCGGCCAACTGGTCAGCACCTCGCTGTACCGCCAGGGCGCCTACACGGTGAGCTTCGACCTGAACACCTATCTGCTGACCGGTCAGCCGATCGCGGTCGGGCAACGCGAGGCGATGGGCAACCCGTGCATGAACAATTACGCGACCGCCGACGGGCGTCGATTCTGGATCGTCGGGCTCGAAGGCGACCGGCACTGGCCCCCGCTGTGTCGCGTCGTCGGCCATCCGGAGTGGCTGACCGATCCCCGGTTCGGCGACGCGTACGCGCGCTTCGTCAACGCGGCGGAGCTGATCGCCGAACTCGACGCCATCTTTGCCACCCGCACACTCGACGAATGGGCGCAGGCGTTTTCCGGTGAACCGGACTTCTTCTGGTCACCGGTCAACTCGCTCGAGGACGTGGTGGCCGACGAGCAATTCCACGCCGCGGGCGGCATCGTCGACGTGCCGGACAGTGAATCCATCGTTCCGATGGTGGCCACCCCGGCCGATTTCCACGGCACCCCGTGGGCACCCCGTTCTGCGGCACCGGAACTCGGGCAGCACACCGAGGAGGTGCTCGCCGAGCTCAAGGCTCGCCGGGGCTTGTGACCACCGGTCGCTCCTTTACAAATATCGTCCTAAGTGTCACGCTGTCCGGTGAGCCGCGCAAGGCGGCACCCAGCCCAGGACAAGCGTTGCCGTAAGCGCCAATCCCCGCGCGGCGGTGAGGAACGGATTGAATGGTCACGTCAACGTTCGACATCAGCCAAGGCGCCCGGGTCGATGCCGCTGGAGCCGGCCGGGAACGTTTGGGATACCGGCTCGACGTCATCGCGGTGAGCGCCCTCGACGTCGTCCAATCGGCCGGGGGTTGGCTGTACGACCGCGCCATGGCCGGTTGGCAGGTGACGGTGCTGCTGCCCGACGCGGGCGACGACCGATCCCTGCGCATCCTCGGTGTGCGGGCGCTGGACCTCGAGGAGCAATTCGCGATGCTCGGCCCGGCGAGCCAGAGCCTCGCGGTCAGCGCCGAGGCGTTCATTGCGGATGCGCGCGTGCGCGACAGGGTGCTGGCGTCGCTGGACGACCGGCTGACCGAAGTCACGCTGTGGGGCCACGCGCCGTCCGGTTGGCCCTTGCGGGTGGATCGCGGGGTGGCCCGGGCGCAGTACGCGCTCAGTGCGGCCGCGCGCCGATTCAAGGGCCACGCGCTGGCTGCGGCCGGGATGGCTTGTCCCACGGTCTATTCCACCGAGACCTTGCTCTGTGACCTGGCGACCTGCGCGCGCGGCGACTCGGGGCTGGTCCGGCTCGACTGATGAAGAAGTACTACCGGCACACGCTTCTCTACCTGCACGAGACCATCTCGCTGGGCACCGGCCGAACCGAGCGCTTCACCGAGGTCTTCTCCGACACCTACCGGCCGATGATGGAGGAGCTCGGCGCGCGGCTGTTCGCGATTTGGGAGACGACGCCCTACAACGGTCACTGGCCGCAGGTGACGATCATCTGGGAGATCGACGGATTCGCCGATTACGCGCGCATCGGCGCGGCGCAGGCCCGCGGGGGCAGCCACGAGGCCGCGGCCGGAAAATGGTCGGCGTTCCTGGCCGACGCCGGCGCGGCGGGGGAGGGCCGCATCATGTACCCCGGGCCCAGCAACAAGACCCTGGCCCAGCTGCGCGACGCGAATTTCACCGCGCCGCTGGTGATTCAGGAGATCATGCAGACCAAGCCCGGGCGTCAGGACGACTACATCCGCGAACTGGAGCGCCTCTACGTTCCATGGTCGGAACGGACCGGCAAACGCTGGCTGGGCTCGTTCACCACGACCTTCCGCTACAACGAGGTCATCCACTACTGGGCGCTCGACGGCGGCTGGGAATGCTTCGCCAACCACTACCCCTCGTGGAAGGAGAGCCCGCCTCCCGAGATCGTCACGTGGATGAGCGTGGCGCCCGCCCTGCGCGATGGCTGGGAGGACTCGATCCTGCAGGCCCTACCGCCCTCGCCGCTGCAGTGAGCTTCTCCTACGACCCGTTCGACGCACAGGTAATGGCAAACCCATTGCCCTACTACCAAATTCTGCGCGACCAGTACCCCGTGTACTACATGCCGCAGTGGGACACCTTCGCGCTGTCCCGCTTCGAGGACATCTGGCAGGTGTTGGAGGTCAACGACGGCACGTTCGTCGCGACGGAAGGTACATTGCCCCCGGCCTCGGTGCTGGCTTCCCACAACGACGGGCCGCTCGACGACCCGCCGCTGCACCCGCTGCCCTTCCACGCGGTGTTCGACACGGACCTGTACGCCGAGATCCGCCGCGCGCATTCGGCGCCGTTGCGTCCGAGGTCGGTCGCCGGGCTCGAAGCCAGGATCCGTACGCTCGCCAATGAGCGCCTCGATGAGCTGCTGCCGCGCGGTTCGTTCGACCTGACGCAGGAGTACGGCGGCATCGTCGCGGCGTCGATGGTGTGCGGATTGCTGGGCTTACCAGACGATCTCGCGCCCCAAGTGCTCGCCGCGGTCAATGCCGGCAGCCTGGCCGAGCCCGGTGAGGGCGTCGACACCGCGCAGGCCCGGCCCAACTACCTCGAATACCTCACGCCAGTGGTCGAGCGCCGGCGGGCCGACTCATCCGGGACCGAGTTGCCGGTGGTCGATGGCCTGCTGCGCTACCGGTTGCCCGACGGCAGCGCGCTGTCCGACGCGGAGGTCGCGACGCAGATGCTCTGCATCTTCATCGGCGGGACGGAGACGGTGCCCAAAATCGTCGCGCACGGGCTGTGGGAGCTCAGTCAGCGACCCGGCCAGATGGCCGCGGTGTGCGCCGACCCCGGCACCAACGTGCCGATCGCACGCGAGGAGATGATCCGCTATTGCGCGCCGGCGCAGTGGTTCGCCCGAACTGCCCGGCGGCCGTACACGATTCACGGGCGAACGATCGAGCCCGGCCAGCGCGTCATCACCCTGCTGGCCTCGGCCAACCGCGACGAACGCGAATACGCCGAACCCGACGAGTTCATCTGGGACCGGCCCATCCGCCGTTCGCTGGCGTTCGGACGCGGCCAGCACTTCTGCATCGGCTACCACCTGGCCCGGCTGGAAATCGATGTGCTGCTGGCCGAATGGCTGCGCCGGGTGCCGGACTTCGCCGTCGACGGCGACGCCGCCACCCGGCTGCCGTCCAGCTTCCAGTGGGGATGGAACAAGATCCCGGTGGAGGTCTGACGTGTGGTCCTACCGGATCATCGCCCCATATGTGTTGGAGTGCACGTCGGTCGCCGAGAAGACGCCCGAGGATCTGGCCGAAGGCCAGGTGCTGTTACGGTTTTTGGCCGCCGGCGTCTGCGGCAGCGACATGCCGGCCTTTCGGGGCGCCAAGGGACGGCTCCCGGGCGACGACGGCGTTAGCGCCGCCGAAAAGGACGGCTTCCCGATCCACGAAATCGCCGGCGAGGTGATCGCCAGCCGCCATCCCGAGCACCGTCCGGGCGACCGCGTGGTGGGCTGGGCGTCCGGCTTCGACGGCCTGATGGAGCGGGTGATCAGCGACGGCAGCGGGCTGGCCCCATACGACCCGGGACTTACCCCGGCCCAGGCCGTCGGCCTGCAACCGCTGGCGTGCGTCCTGTACGCCCTCGAGCAGCTGCCCGACCTCACCGGCAGGCATGTGGCGATCATCGGCCAGGGATCGATCGGCCTGCTTTTCTCCTATGTCGCCAAGGCGGCCGGCGCGCGGCGCGTCACTGGAGTCGACCCCGTCGACCGATCAGGCTTCGCAACCGCTTTCGGCGTCGACGAGGTGGTGCGCGCCACCAGCGACCGGTGGGTGAGCCGGCTCGTGGCCGCGGACCGCGCGGACGTCGTCATCGAGGCGGTCGGCCATCAGGTGGCCACCCTGGGGCACGCGATCGAGGCCGCGGCGTTCGGCGGCACCGTGCTGTATTTCGGCGTGGCCGACGACGACGCCTACCCGATCAGCATGCGCCTGATGCTGCGCAACAACCTCACCCTGAAATCTGGTGTGACACTCGACCGCCGGCGGATGCTGGAGCTCGCCGGCAAGTTCGCCGCCGAACATCCGGAGCTGCTCGGCACGTATCTCACGCACACCTTCGGGATCGAGGACGCGCAGGCCGCGTTCGACTTGGCCTGCCGGCCCGACCCGAAGCGTGTCAAGATTGCGATCGCCGGGTGAGCGTCTTCAAGGGCGATAAGCAGACGCCGATCTGGGGCGGCTGGATCACCGGCCCGAGCCTCATCGGCCCGGACGAATTCAGCAGGGCCGGTTACGATTACGTCGGATTCGACGCCCAACACAGCTACCTCGACGACGCCGACATCGCCGGCATGCTGCGCCGAACCGAACACCTGCCCATCGGCACCGTCGTCCGGCTGCCCAACGCCGACCCGGCACCGATCGGGCGCGTGCTGGACGCCGGCGCCGACGCCGTCGTCATCGCGATGATCGAGTCCGCGGAACAGGCCGCCGCGGCGGTGGCCGCCACCCGCTACCAGCCGGCGGGCATCCGCAGCTTCGGCCCGCTGCGCGCCGACCTCGGCCGCGACACCGCCGCGCTTCAAGCCCGGGTGAGCGTGTTCGCGATGATCGAGACCGCCGCGGCGCTGGAAGCCGTTGACGAGATCTGCGCCGTCGACGGGCTAGCCGGGCTCTACGTGGGACCCGCGGACCTGGCCCTTTCGCTAGGCGTGGATGTGGTTGGGGCGCACAGTGATCCGATCGTGCTGGACGCCATCGTGCGCATCCGGCGGGCGGCGGATGCCGCCGGACTGGTTAGCGGAGTCCACGCGGGGGACGGCACCGCGGGCCGCGCCATGGCGAAGCTGGGGTTCTCGATGATCACCTTGGCGGCCGAATCGGTTGCGCTGCGCCGGGGAGCCGCGGAACACCTGCGCGAGGCCAAGCATGACGGATGACCGGGCCGCGATCCGCGAACTGATCGACGCCTACGCGTTGGCGCTGGACGCCAACGACATCGACGCCTGCCTGCGCCTGTTCGCCCCGGACGCCGAATTCCTGGTCTACGGGCGCACGTTCGCCGGGCACGACGGCATCGGCAAGATGTTCCGGGATGCCCCGCGGGGTCTGCACCTGACCGGGGTGTCCCGCATCGACGTCCACGACGACACGGCAACGGCCCGGTCGCAGGTGCTGTTCGTCCGGGCGGTCGACCAGAACCTCCGACCCGCGCTGTACGACGACGAGCTGGCCCGCACCGACGGGCGGTGGCTTTTCCGCCGGCGCCGATGCCAATTCGTCACCAGCCGAGGCCTTTCCGACGCCCCCGAGGTCACATCGTCATGAATGAACGCGTCGCACTGGTGACCGGGGCGGCCGGGGGACAGGGCTGGGCCATCGCGAAAAAACTCCGGGCGGAGGGTTATTCGGTGGCCGCGTGTGATCGGCGCGCGGGCGACCTGACCGCCCTGGTCGCTGAATTGAGCGACGACGAGGTGATCGTCGTCGAACTCGACGTCACCTCGGAATCGCTGTGGGAGCAGGCCGTGCGCACCGTGGTCGACCGGTTCGGGGCGCTGACCACGCTGGTCAACAACGCCGGCGCGTTGCACCGGGCGTCGCTGGCGGACGAGACCGCGGATGCGTTCGAAAACTCCTGGCGGGTCAACTGTTTCGGTGCATTCCTGGGCATCCACACGGCACTGGAGCACCTCCGCGCGGCGACCAACGCCGCGATCGTCAACATCTGCAGCACCGGCGCCATCCGCCCCTTCCCGCACCACGCGGCCTACGGTTCGGCGAAGTGGGCGCTTCGCGGCCTGACCCAGAACGCCGCCGCCGAACTGGCGCCCCTCGGCATTCGCGTCAACGCCGTCTTTCCCGGGCCGATCGCGACCCCGATGCTCGACGACGCCACCCAACTACGGCTCGCCGCGTCGTCGGCCTTCGGGCGGATCGGCCAGCCCCGCGAGATCGCCGACGCGGTCGCGTTCCTGGTCTCCGAGGCGGCGTCGTTCATCACCGGCGCCGAACTGGTCGTCGACGGCGGCCAATGCGTGCAGATCCGATGAGCCGCACCCGCGGTAGCGCTAGTCGAACCTGATGAGCTGGCGCACGGCGGTGCCGTCGGCGAGGTTGTCCATGGCCTCGTTGATCGCCTCCAGCCGGATCGACGAGGACACCAGCGCCTCCACCGGGAGCCGGCCCGACTGCCACAGTGCGACGAACCGGGGAATGTCGCGACTGGGCACCGCCGAACCCAGGTAACTGCCGATCAGCGATCGGCCTTCGGCCACGAAACCCAACGGCGACACGGTGATTCGCGCAGCCGGTGGCGGCAGCCCGACCGTGATGGTGCGGCCGCCGGGCGCGGTCAGGGCGATGGCCGTCTCGAGCGCGGCGGGATGGCCGGCGGCCTCGATGACCACGGCGGCCTTGACGCCGCCGTCGAGGGCCTGCTGCGAGGTGTATGCCTCGTGCGCGCCCCGGGCCCTTGCGGCGGTCAGCTTTTCGGGCAATTGGTCGACGGCGATGACGCGCACGTCGTCGTAGGTGAGCGCCGTGAGCACCGCGGCCATGCCGACACCGCCGAGGCCGACAACGGCGACCGTCTGCCCCGGCCGCGGGTCGCCGACGTTGAGCACCGCACCGCCACCGGTCAGCACCGCGCAGCCCAGCAGCGCGGCGACTTCGGGCGGCACGTCGGGCGGCACCGGCACCACGCTGGCCCGGTTGACCACCGCGTGCGTCGCGAAACCCGAGACGCCGAGGTGGTGGTAGACCCGGTGGCCGGCCTGGCTGAGCCGGATGTCCCCGCCGAGCAGCGTCCCGGCGCCGTTGGCCGCGCTGCCCGGTTCGCACGGCGTCAGGCCCCCGGTCGCGCAGGCGGCGCAATGGCCGCACCGCGGCAGGAACACCAACACCACCCGCTGACCGATCGCGAGGTCGGAGACACCGTCGCCGACCTGCTCGACGATCCCGGCCGCCTCGTGGCCGAGCAGCATCGGCACCGGGCGCACCCGGTTGCCGTCGACCACCGACAAGTCCGAGTGGCACACGCCGGCCGCCTCGATGCGGACCATCACCTCGCCGCTGCCCGGCGGGTCCAACTCGAGATCGACGACGCGGATGGGCCGGGACTCGGCGTACGGGCGGGCCAGACCGATCCGGTCCAGCACGGCACCCCGAATCCGAACCATGCTGGAATACAACCATGGTTCGCCAACCGCCTGCCTCGCCGGCTCCGGTGGTACCGCCGGCGCCGGACGGGCTCACCAGCGACGACTTCCCGGTCATCTGGCCGGTCGGAACCCGGTGGGCCGACAACGACATGTTCGGCCACCTCAACAACGCCGTGTACTACCAGTTGTTCGACACCGCCATCAACGCCTGGATCAACACCAGCACCGGGCTGGACCCGCTCACCACGCCCGCGCTGGGCATCGTCGCCGAGTCGGGCTGCCGGTACTTCTCCGAGCTGCATTTCCCGGAGGACCTCGCGGTGGGCCTGGCGGTGACCCGGCTGGGTCGCAGCAGCGTGACCTACCGGCTCGGCGTGGTCCGGTCCGCCCAGGGCGGGCGGGCCCAGCCCATCACCGCGCTGGGCCACTGGGTGCACGTCTACGTCGACCGGACCAGTCGCAAGCCGGTCGAGATTCCGGACGCCATCCGCTCGTTGCTGTCGACGGCGCGGGTGGACCGGTAATCCCGAGATCGCCCGCGGCACCGGGACTTTCGCGCGAAATCGCCGTGCCACCTGCGCTCTGGGGGGCGCGTCGAGCGCCCGGCTATGCTTCGCCAATGCCCGTTATGAGCAAGACCGTCGAGGTCAACGCCGACGCCGCCTCGATCATGGCGATCGTCGCCGACTTCGAGGCCTACCCGCAGTGGAACGAGGAGATCAAGGGCCTCTGGGTGCTCGCCCGCTACGACGACGGGCGCCCGAGCCAGCTGCGGCTCGACACCGACTACCAGGGCATGCAGAGCATGTTCATCCAGGCCGTGTATTACCCGGGGGAGAACCAGATCCAGACCGTCCTGCAGCAGGGCGACCTGTTCACCAAGCAGGAGCAGCTGTTCAGCGTGGTGGAGATGGGCAACTCGAGCCTGCTGACGGTGGACTTAGACGTGGAGACCTCGATGCCGGTTCCCGCGCCGATGGTCAAGCAGCTCGTCGGCAACGTGCTGGACCACCTCGCCGAAGCCCTGAAGCGGCGCGCCGAGCAGCTTGCCTCCGGTTAGCGGCTTCAGTCGAAGATTCCGGTGCGGTCGCGCAGCTCGGTCAGCCGGGTCGCCGCGTCGGTGAACTGCCACACGGTGTGCTCGATCACCGCGGCGGCGTCGCGCCGGCGCAGCGCGGCGATCAGCTGGCGGTGATTGTCGACGGCGGCCGCGCCCCACTGCTCGTCGGCGGCGTACACCAGCACCGGCATGTAGCGGGCGGCGTTGAGCAGGAACCAGGCCAGCTTGATCCGCCCGCTCGCCTGGTTGAAGACCCGATGGAACGCGAACTCGATGCCCGCGATCGTCTCGGCGTCGCCGGACCCCACCGCCGCGGCGAGCGCCTCGTTGATGCGCTCGAGCTCGGCGATCTCGGCGTCGGTGATGTGATCGGTGGCCGCGGCCGCCAGCTCCTTGGCGATGGTGGCCTGCAGCCAGAAGATGTCCTCGATGTCCTGGCGCGTCAGCGGCAGCACCACGTGACCCCGGTGCGGTTCGAGCTGCACCATCCCCTCGCCGCGCAGCTTCAGCAGCGCTTCGCGCACCGGCGTGACGCTCACACCCAGCTCGGCCGCGGTCTCGTCGAGTCGGATGAACGTTCCCGGCCGCAACGCCCCGGACATGATCGCCGCCCGAAGGTGGCCCGCGACCTCATCGGACAGCTGTGCCCGGCGCAGTGGCCGTCGCCTCCTCAGTCGCGTGGATATCGGTGCGTTCACGGGGGCTGCCAGGGCTTTCGGGGCGTCGCGGAGGTTGGTTTGAAACTTCGGTCGGGGCTTGTCAGCTGGGCGTTAAGGCCATAATGTGACCCAGACAACACCATGTTTTATCAAATATCAACCTGGCGCAAGCGGTGCGCGAGTGAAGGGAAAGGCTTGAGTTGACCGCGCAATTAGCGAGCCATCTGGCGCAGGCGACCGAGCAGCCGTATCTGGCCCGGCGCCAGAACTGGGTGAACCAGCTCGAACGGCATGCCCTCATGCAGCCGGGCGCGGCAGCACTGCGTTTCCTGGGGAAGACCACGACGTGGGGTGAATTGCAGGGCCGGGTTTCGGCGCTGGCCGATGCGCTGAGCCGTCGGGGAGTCGGCTTCGGCGATCGGGTCATGGTGCTGATGCTCAACCGCCCCGAGTTCATGGAGTCGGTGCTGGCGATCAACGCGCTCGGCGCCATCGCGGTCCCGCTCAACTTCCGGCTCACCGCCGCCGAAATCGCGTTCCTGGTGCAGGACTGCGAAGCCCGCGTGCTCATCACCGAATCGGTTCTCGCCCCGGTGGCCACCGGGGTTCGCGACGTCGAGCCACTGCTGGAAACGATCGTGGTGGCCGGCGGCGCGGGCGACGACAGCGTGCTCGGCTACGACGACCTGATCGACGAGACCGGCCGCGCGCACGAGCCCGTCGACGTCCCGAACGATTCGCCCGCGCTGATCATGTACACCTCGGGTACCACCGGCCGCCCCAAGGGCGCCGTGCTGACCCACACCAACCTGACCGGTCAGACCATGACGGGCCTGTACACCAACGGCGCCGACATCAACAGCGACGTCGGCTTCGTCGGCGTCCCGTTCTTTCACATCGCCGGCATCGGCAACATGCTGACGTCGTTGCTGCTCGGCATCCCCACGGTGATCTACCCGCTGGGCGCGTTCGAGCCGGGGCAGCTGCTCGACGTGCTGGCCGAGGAGAAGGTCACCGGCATCTTTCTGGTCCCCGCGCAGTGGCAGGCGGTGTGCGCCGAGCAACAGGCGCGTCCGCGCGACCTGAGGTTGCGGGTGATGTCGTGGGGGGCCGCGCCGGCGCCCGTCGCGCTGCTGCGCGAGATGTCTTCGGTCTTCCCCGGGACCCAGATCCTCGCGGCGTTCGGCCAGACCGAGATGTCGCCGGTCACCTGCATGCTGCTGGGTGAAGACGCGATCCGCAAACGTGGCTCGGTGGGCAAGGTGATCCCGACCGTTGCCGCCCGCGTGGTCGACGAGAACATGAACGACGTTCCGATCGGCGAGGTGGGCGAAATCGTCTACCGCGCACCGACTTTGATGAGCGGGTACTGGAACAACCCGGAGGCCACGGCGGAGGCGTTCGCGGGGGGTTGGTTCCACTCCGGAGACCTCGTCCGGATGGACGAGGAAGGCTACGTCTGGGTGGTGGATCGCAAGAAGGACATGATCATCTCGGGCGGCGAGAACATCTATTGCGCCGAGGTGGAAAACGTTCTGGCCGGCCATCCCAACATCGTCGAGGTCGCGGTCATCGGACGGGCCCACGAGAAGTGGGGTGAGGTGCCGATCGCGGTCGCGGCCATCGCCGGCGATCAGCTACTCCTGGACGAATTGGACGAATTCCTCACCAAGCGGTTGGCCCGCTACAAGCATCCCAAGGCGCTCGAGATCGTCGATGCCCTGCCGCGCAATCCGGCCGGCAAGGTGCTCAAGACTGAGCTACGGATCCGTTACGGAAGCGCAAATATCGACGAGAACCGTTCTAGGGCAACATGATTCATGGGGCGAGAGGAAGGCTGACGGAAACTGTAACGTTTGCCCGCTGTTGGCGAAGGGTTAATTGTGCAGATGCAGTTCACACGTGCAAGGCCATCGGGTACATTCCTGTGGTCTCCGTTACTACTTGTCAGTAGGGAGCCGATGGTCACACACGTTGGGTTGGGGCGAGGCGGGGGCATCCCCAGTCGCGTTGCGGCGAGGGGGCGAGGCTTGCTACACGATCTGCCGGGGCGCCGACAGGCGCGCGGTACCAGCTGGAGGGGGCAGCGGTGACGTCAACGTCGACCGGTCGGCAGGGCCCCTACCTCGTCAATTACCTGCGCGACCAGCTGGACACCCCGCTGACGCTCATCGGGGGATTCTTCCGGATGTGCGTGCTGACCGGGCGGGCTCTGTTCCGCTGGCCGTTCCAGTGGCGCGAATTCGTCCTGCAGTGCTGGTTCATAATGCGGGTGGCGTTCCTGCCGACCATCATGGTTTCGATTCCGCTGACCGTGCTGCTGATCTTCACCCTCAACGTGCTGCTCGCCCAGTTCGGCGCCGCCGACCTGTCCGGCGCGGGCGCGGCGATCGGCGCCGTCACCCAGCTCGGCCCGCTGACCACGGTGCTGGTGGTCGCCGGCGCCGGCTCGACGGCGATCTGCGCGGACCTCGGCGCACGCACCATCCGCGAGGAGATCGACGCCATGGAGGTGCTCGGCATCGACCCGATCCACCGGCTGGTGGTTCCCCGGGTGGTCGCCGCGACCCTGGTGGCCACGCTGCTCAATGGCCTGGTGATCACCGTGGGCTTGGTCGGCGGCTACCTGTTCGGCGTCTACCTGCAAAACGTCTCGGGTGGTGCGTACCTGGCCACGCTGACCACGATCACCGGCCTGCCCGAGGTGGTCATCGCGACCGTCAAGGCCGCGACCTTCGGCCTGATCGCCGGGCTGGTCGGCTGCTACCGCGGGCTGACCGTGCGCGGCGGTTCGAAGGGCCTGGGCACCGCGGTCAACGAGACCGTCGTGCTCTGCGTCGTCGCGTTGTACGCGGTCAACGTGGTGCTGACCACCATCGGTGTGCGATTCGGAACGGGCCACTGACATGTCGACCGCTGCCGTCTTGCGTGCCCGCTTCCCGCGGGCGGCCGAAAACCTCAACCGCTACGGCGGCGCCGCCGCCCGCGGGCTCGACGACGTCGGGCAGATGGCCTGGTTCGGGGTGGTGGCCCTGAGCCACGTTCCGCACGCGCTACGCAACTACCGCAAGGAGACCCTGCGGCTGATCGCCCAGATCGGCATGGGCACGGGCGCCATGGCCGTCATCGGTGGCACCGTCGCGATCGTCGGCTTCGTGACGCTGTCGGGTAGCTCGCTCGTCGCCATCCAGGGCTTCGCGTCGCTGGGCAACATCGGCGTCGAGGCGTTCACCGGCTTCTTCGCCGCGCTGATCAACGTGCGGATCGCCGCCCCGGTTGTCACGGGCATCGCGATGGCCGCCACCGTCGGGGCCGGCGCCACGGCGGAGCTGGGTGCCATGCGCATCAGCGAAGAGATCGACGCCCTGGAAGTCATGGGCATCAAGTCGATCTCGTTCCTGGCGACCACCCGGATCATGGCCGGCCTGGTCGTCATCATCCCGCTCTACGCGCTGGCGATGATCATGTCGTTCCTGTCCCCGCAGATCACCACCACGGTGCTCTACGGGCAGTCCAACGGAACCTACGAGCACTACTTCCGGACGTTCCTGCGTCCCGACGACGTGTTCTGGTCGTTCCTCGAGGCCATCATCATCACGGCGGTCGTGATGATCACCCACTGCTTCTACGGATACAACGCCGGCGGCGGACCCGTCGGCGTCGGAGAGGCCGTCGGCCGATCGATGCGTTTCTCGCTGGTGTCGGTGCAGGTCGTCGTTCTGGCCGCCGCGTTGGCGCTCTACGGCGTCAACCCAAACTTCGCGTTGACGGTGTAGCCATGTCATCCCCAGTGAAGGTCAACAAACCCCGGAACCCGCCGTACAAGCTGGCCGGCGCCGCCGCGTTGATCATCGCCCTGGTGGCGTTGGTCCTGGTCTACGGGCAGTTCCGCGGCAACTTCACGCCCAAGACCAAGCTGACCATGCTGGCGTCGCGGGCGGGCCTGGTGATGGATCCGGGCTCGAAGGTCACCTACAACGGCGTGGAGATCGGCCGGGT
>NZ_LZJX01000113.1:0-1130 GCF_001667595.1 Mycobacterium sp. E2989
TCGAGGCCCGCGTCTACGCCGAGAACTTGGGCGTAGATGCCGGCGAGGATCTCCTCGACGGCATTGGTGGGGGCGCGGTAGCCGGAGGCGGTGTACTCGGGGGCGGGCAGGGCGCGGGTGTCGAGTTTGCCGTTGATCGTCAGCGGCAAGGCGTCGAGGGGCACCAGGGCGGTGGGGACCATGTAGCCCGGCAGCCGGTCGGCCAGTTCGGTGCGCAGCGCACGCGGCTCGGCGGGGCCGGTGTAGTAGCCGACCAGGCGCTTGTCGCCGGGGCGGTCCTCGCGCACCACCACCACCGCCTCATCCACACCGGTCAAATCCGTTAACGCGCTTTGGATTTCACCCAACTCGATGCGATACCCGCGGACCTTGACCTGGGCGTCGGCCCGCCCGACATACCGCAGCTGTCCGTCGGCGCCCCAGCGCACCAAATCCCCGCTGCGATACATCCGCTCGCCCGGCTCGCCGAACGGGCAGGCGACGAACCGCGTCGCGGTGAGCCCGCCCCGGCGCAAGTAGCCCAACCCGACCCCGCGGCCGGCCACATACAACTCCCCGACCACGCCGACCGGCACCGGACGCAACCAGCCATCCAGCACGAACAACGCCGCCCCGGGCACGGCCGACCCGATCGGCGGCGCCCCCGACTTCGCCGCCAGCGGGGTGCTGGCGGTGGTGAAGATGGTGGCCTCGGTCGGGCCGTAGACGTTGACCATCGTGCGCCCCGGCGCCCAGCGGTCCACCAACTCCGCCCCCACCGGCTCGGCGCCCACCACCAACGCCGTGCCCTCGAGCCCCTGCGGCGAGAGCATCCGCACCGCGGCCGTGGTTTGACTGAGCACGCTGACCTTTTCGGCCACCAACAGCGCGTGCAAGTCCTTGGGCGAGCGGGCGACCGCATCGGGCACCACCACCAACCGTCCCCCGTGCAGCAACGCCCCCCAGATCTCCCACACCGAGAAATCGAACGCATACGAATGGAACTGCGCCCACACCTGCCCCGGGCTCAACGGCACGCCGACGGCCTGCGCGTCGAACAACCGCGTCACATTGGCGTGTGTGACCGCCACCCCCTTCGGCGTGCCGGTGGTGCCCGAGGTGTAGATGATGTGCGCCATGTCCTCGGGGGA
>NZ_LZJX01000114.1:0-1237 GCF_001667595.1 Mycobacterium sp. E2989
GCGATCACCGGCGGGGGCACCACCGAGGAAAACACCGACTCATAAGCCGCCGCCGCCGAGCTGGCCTGCACCGCCGCCTGCTCGGCCTGCGCCGCCGTGGCACTGAGCCACTCCGCATACGGCGTCGCCGCGGCCGCCATCGCCGCCGAAGCCGTACCCGCCCACTCCTCACTGGCCAGCTGCGTCACCACGCTCTGATAACTCAACGCCGCCGACTGCAACTCCGCAGCAATCGCATTCCACGCCGACGCCGCAGTCATCAACGACCCCGACCCCGGACCGGCATAAATCTTCGCCGACGTAACCTCCGGCGGAAGCATCCCGAAATCAAACACGAATTACCCCTTAACCCGTCGTATTGAATGACGATAATGCGCTGGCGGCCGGCTGACCGCCCCCGAGCCCGTGGCGGCGGCAACGGCCCGACGGGAACGCGTCCGGCCTGGTCGCCGCGGCCGGGTTAACCCGGCATTGGCCATGCGTTGGGCGGCCGGCCGCTCGTTCGCCATGAGCTGGGAAGAGAACCCCGGTGCGGCGACCCACATTCATCGCCCGGCCGAAACCGAGGCCGCGTGCCCGAGGAGCGGGCCGGCCTGGACCCGATCGGCTTTCGATAAAATCGCGCCGCGAATAAATGGAATGGCGTGTTTTCATGCTGCCGCTATCCGGCCGAGGGTGGTCGGGTGAGCACGCTGTAGCGGAATCCGTATTTGTGCGAGTAGCCCGCGGCGGCGCCGGCGCGGCGGCCCATGACGCCGGTGGGCATGCCGCGCAGCAGGGCGTTGCCCGGCGGGTTGCTCGCCCCGGCCTGCAGGGGGGCGGCCTCGGCCTCGGCGGCGTTGGCCGGGCTGACCGCCGAGGTCAGCGTGGCCCACTGCTGGGGCACCGACAAACCCCCGACCTGGGCGGCCTGCCCGGCACCGGCCGAGACCACGTTGCTGCTCAAGCTGCCCAGGTTGCCCAACCCCAACTGCGCGAACTGCGGGGTCGGGAACCAGGCCCCACCGGCACCGGCCGTGCTACCACCCGGCCCGAACACCAACTGCTGGGCAATCGACGAACTGAACGACGCGAGCCCGTTGGAGAAGTAACCGAGCCCGGTGGTCTGCTTGAGCAGCACCGTGTACACCGACGGCGTAAGCCCCAAATAGTTGTTGGTCGGGGTGGGCAACCCGCTTTGCAGGAAGTTCTGGATGGCGCTGGTCAGCCAGGTGAACGGCCCGGGCGGTGTCGTCGC
>NZ_LZJX01000115.1:0-21911 GCF_001667595.1 Mycobacterium sp. E2989
CCGCCACTCCGACGAGCGGATGGCACCCATCCCGTCGCTGCTCGCGGTCGCCGGAGTGCACCACCACTTGACCCGCGGCCGTACCCGCACGCGCCACGCTGAGGTTCGACGCGGCGCCCGAGCGCGGCTGGCGACGCATGCTCCGGCTGGTGACGTTCGGGCTCGTCAAGCTCGGCCCGTCGCCGGCGCAGCTGCAGGACGCCCAGTCCGAGGCGGCCATCCGGACCCGTCTCGTCGGCAACTACAAGGTCGGGGTCCTGGGCAAGGGCGGCGTCGGAAAGACGTCCGTGGCCGCCAGTGTCGGATCGCTGTTCGCCGAACTCCGACGGCAAGACCATGTCGTGGCGGTCGACGCCGACACCGCGTTCGGCCGGCTCAGCAGCCGGATCGACCCGCGGTCGACCGGATCGTTCTGGGAACTCACCGCCGACAAGAACCTGCAGTCCTTCGACGACATGGTCGCCCGGGTGGGGCGCAACTCCGCGGGCCTGCACGTTCTCGGCGGCGAGCCGGCGTCGGGCCCCCGACGTGTGCTCGACCCCGCGATCTACCGGGAAGCCGCGTTGCGCCTCGACCGCCATTTCGCGATCTCGGTCATCGACTGCGGGTCCACCATGGACGCGCCGGTCACCCAGGAGGTGCTGCGCGATCTGGATGCGCTGATAGTGGTCTCCTCGCCCTGGGCGGACGGGGCCTCCGCGGCGGCAAGGACCCTGGAGTGGCTGGCGGATCAGGGCTTCGAAACTCTGCTGCAGAACACCGTGGTGGTGCTCAACGATTCCGACGGCCACGCCGACAAGCGCACCCGGGCTTTGTTGGCCCGCGAGTTCACCGATCACGGCCGGCCGGTGATCCAGGTGCCCTACGACCCGCACCTGCGGCCGGGTGGGGTCATCGACGTGAGCAACGAGATGGCGCCGGCCACGCGGCGCAAGTTTCTCGAAGTCACGGCGACGATCGCCGGCTACTTCGCGGCGCGTCCCGACGATCGTCGGCCGAGTTAGGCGTTCTCGGTGAGCTTCCCGATCCGTGCGGACGGGTCGGCGATCGCCTCGATCTTGGCCACCCGGGAGTCGCGGATCGTCAGCACGATCACCGCGAAGAGTCGGCGGTCGGTGAACGCCAACAGCACGGGTTGCCCGACGGGGCCGCTGACCAGTGTCACGTCGGGCCACAGGTAGCGCAGCAGGTTGGTGGCCACCGCATCCGGCCCGTGGTTGATCTGCGGGGGCGGCGGCGGGTCGGCGAGGATCGTGCCCACTCCCCACACCGTCGGGTCCAGCACGGCGGCCAACCCGGTGAGGTCGCCGTTGGCGCATGCGGTGATGAACTTCTCGGTGACCAGCTGGTGCTCGGTCGATGCCACGGCGTTGGTTTTAGGTTGTGCGGCAACAAATTTCGCGCGCGCGCGGCGCGCCAGCTGGCGGCAGGTGCCGACCGGGCGACCCACGGTTTCCGAGATCGAGTCGAATGGGACGCCGAACACGTCGTGCAGCACGAAGGCGACCCGCTCCCCGGGACTGAGCCGGCGCAACACTTCCAGCAAGGCGGCGCGGATCTCGTCGTCGAGGGTGACCCGGTCGGCCGGATCGGAGCGCTGGGGAGCCGGGCGCTCTTGGACCTCGCCCGGACGTTCGTAACGGGCGCGAGCCGAACGCACCTGGTCGAGGCAGAGCCGGCTCGCCACCACGGTCAGCCAGCCCCTCACGTCCTCGATCTCGCTCGGCTCGGTCCGGGACAGTCGCAGGAAGGCTTCCTGCGCAACGTCTTCCGCGTCACCGACATCGCCGAGCATCTGGTAGGCGAGGTTGACCAGATACGGGCGGTGCTGACGCCAGGCCTCGGCGACCCGGTCAGATGATGGCGACTGGTTCATGACTCTTCGACGATCTGCTGCGGCAAAAAGTTACGCGTTCTCGGTTGTAACTTTCCCACCTTCGGTCCCGTCCTTGGAGCACCGCAAGAAATTCGAAAGAAAGGATCCACCCATGACGATCGTGGTAACCGGGGCGACCGGCAACGTCGGACGCCCTCTCGTGGCGGCGCTTGCCGCGGCCGGAGCGCCGGTACGGGCCGTCACCCGCTCGCCCGAGACTGCGGCGTTTCCCCCCGGAGTCGAACCGGTCAGGTCGGCGGCCGATGCGCTGCCCGGGGCGTCGGCGGTCTTCCTCAATTCCCGGGCACTGGGCGCGGACCTGGACGCGGTGGTGGCCCAGAGCGTGCGCGCCGGGGTCACCAAGCTGGTTGCGCTGTCGGCGATCAATGCCGACGACGACTTCTCCCGGCAGCCGTCCCGCGTCCGCGGTGACCGCAACAAGGAGGTCGAACAGCTCGCCGTCGACTCCGGGGTGCCGTGGGTGAGCCTGCGGCCGACGGTGTTCGCGACGAACTTCGCCGGCATGTGGGCGCCGCAGATCCGCCTCGGCGACGTAGTCCACGGACCGTACGCGGGGGCGTCGACGGCACCGATCGTCGAGAGCGACATCGCGGAGGTGGCGGCGCGGGCGCTGCTCACCGATGAGCTTGTCGGACAGCGGATCCCGCTGACCGGTCCGCAGGCCTTCACCAACTCCGAGCTGGCCGAGGCGTTCGGCGCCGCCCTGGGCCGGCCGCTGCAGTACCGCGAGATACCCAGCGCCGCCGTGCGCGAACGGTTCGTCGCGTTGGGGTTCCCGGCCGAGTTCGGCGACGCCTATATCGCCATGCTCGCCTCGACGCTCGAAGCCCCCGCCCTGGTCACCCACGACGTGGAGAAGATTCTGGGCCGGCCCGCGCTTCCCATCGGCCAGTGGGTCGCCGAGCACCGCGACTTGTTCGCCAGGCCGGAAGGGGCCTGAGATGTCACAACCCCGCCCACCGCGCTACCTCAAGCCGATGAACAAGGTGATGATGGCGGTGCAGCGGCTCGGGATCCCCACCGGCCCCGCCATGGTGCTGACGGTCCCCGGCCGCAAGTCGGGCCGGCCCCGCAGCACCCCGATGACGCCGTTCGAATTCCAGGGTGGCCTCTACGTTGTGGCCGGCTATCCCGGCGCCGACTGGGCGGCGAACGCCCGGGCGGCGGGGACCGGCACGCTCAGCCGGGGCCGACGATCACAGGAAGTCCGGATCGTCGAACTCTCCGCCGGTGAAGCGCGGCGGGTACTGCGGGAGTTCCCCGCCAAGGTCCCCGTCGGGGTGGCTTTCGCGAAGCGATCCGGAATGGTGCGTGACGGAACGGCCGACGAATTCGAAGCACTGGCGGGGCGGCTCGCCGTCTTCCGTTTCGAGCCGACGTAGCGGTCGTCGCCTGCTGCCCAGTCCCAAAGGGAATGCGGTGCAACGGCTTCCGTCGCTGCCCGGCCCGATGTCGGCGGCGGCCATGGACGGGCTAGGCGGACTTCGCGGTTTCGCGCACCGGGTACCCGTTGCGCTCGGCCAGGCCTCGCAACTGCCGCAGTGCGAACGCACGCGGGCGGCCCCCTTCGGGGATCACCACGCCGGCCCACAAGCCTTCCGCCCCGGGCGATTCGACGGCGTCACGCGCACACATCCAGCGGCGGGGGCACGCGCGGCACAGCGCGATGGCCTCGGCGTCGGGGGCGGTGGTCCAGCGGTCCGGATCCTGCGTGCAGGCGCCGAGCGGGATGTTGAAAAGGGGTGTTGCGGTCATGTCGCTAGTTCCTCCAGAAGCATTGCGTTCTGCGTCCTATGCTTCGCAACGGTATAGCACTAACCGCTGCAATGCAACAGTTTGATTCCAATACCGCAACGGCTGCTCCGAAACCGATGCCCCGGCGTGCGCGGAGGACGGCCCTCAGATTCGTCCCTTATGCGCTGTGAACAGGTACTTAACTTCCCGTCGGCGCCCCTTCGACCAGGCGGCCGAACGGTTACGTAACCGTAGCATTGAGTTGCGACCGGGTCGCGAAGCCAGGATCGAGAGCGGCCACGCCCGATGAAACCGTAGCGCCCGTGGGGGCCCGCGGGAGCGGCTGACGCCGAAGATTTGCCGTGTGCGGCCGTCCTGCGTCACATCGGTGTAGCGTCTCGACGCCGCACAACCGCGGCTGTGACTCAAAACGTAGCGAAGTGCGATAGAAATCGGCGCGGTGCGACGGTTAGACTTGCAGAGGCGGAAGGCCCGCCCCGCTGCCCTCCCTCGAGGAATAACCCAGATGCCCAGCGCCGAGTCGAGTACCGAGCTTGGTCTCCTGGTTGTGCGCAGCGGTACGACGTCGCATCGGATTGAGCCCGGACGGGGCGTCGTGACCATCGGCCGGGACGCCAAGGACGACGTTCGGATCGACAATCCCCAATTCTCGGCGGAACACCTGCACGCCGAACCGATCGATGGTTCATGGCGGATCGTCGACAAGGGCCCCAACGGCATGTTCGTCGACGGGCGACGCACGGACTCGGTGACGGTGACCAAGAAGACCACGGTCCGGCTCGGTGACCCCGCCGCCGGTGAGGTACTGACCTTTGAAATCGTCATGCCGCCGAATGCGGGTGCGCGCCCCGAACCGTCGGATAGCGGCGAACCGGATGCGGGCATGGCCCGCGCGGGTGCGGCCGCCGCCGCGCGCCGCCGCGAGCTCGGCATCAGCCAGCGCAGCCTGGCGGCCGACGGCATCATCAACGCGGGCGCGCTAATCGCCTTCGAAAAGGGCCGCAGTTGGCCGCGCGAACGCACCCAGGCCAAGCTCGAGCAGGTCTTGCAGTGGCCCGCCGGAACCATCGCGCGCATTCGGCGCGGGCAACCGGACGCCGGCGATGCGATCGCCGAGGACCCCGACATCGCCCCCGCGCCGGCGGAGGCCCCCCACTCGGATGCGCCGGCCTCGCTGATCGCGCAGGCGATCGTGGCCGCCGTGGACGGCTGCGGGCTGGCCATCGCGGCGTTGCCATCGGCGGACGACCCGGAGTTCACCGAGCGGGCGACGCCGATCCTCGCCGACCTCCGCCAGCTCGAGGCGATCGCCGTGCGGGCCACGCGGATCAGCCGCATCACGCCCGAACTGATCAAGGCGCTGGGCACGGTCCGCCGCCACTACGACGAATTGATGACGCTCGGCGCGACCGCTCCGGGGGCCCCGCTCGCGCAACGCCTCTATGCGGCCCGGCGCCGGGCGAATCTGTCGCCGCAGGAGACCGCCGAGGCCGCCGGTGTCACCGAGGAAATGATCGTGCGCGCGGAAGCCGACGAAGCGGTGCCGGCCGCGGTCGCCGATGCGATCGAAACGCTGATCAGTCACATCGGCTGAGCCGGCCGCAAAAATTCGTGCGCCGACCCCCGTCTGAGCGGGCTTAGGCTCAACGCAGCCGGGCGAGCCAAGCGCGGTGCGTGAGGAAGACAAGCCATGACGGACCTACAAGTCACAACGTCATATTTAGAGGAACTGGCAGCGAAGCACGACCTGTCCTCGGCCGACGTCCGCGCCGCGGCCGCGGTGACTTCCGGGATCGGCTCGACAATGTGGAGTAGCCACGGCGTTATCTGCGCGACCGCCAATATGGCGGTGGCCGAGGCTGAATCCGCCCGCAGCGCCGCGAACGCGGCCGTTGAATCGGTTGGCACCGAAATCGCCAAGAGGCTCCGCGCCGCGGGCGGTGCGTATGACGGCACCGACGAGCGGGCCGGCGAAAGTCTCGACGCACAAGTGCTTCCTCGTTGATGCCTGCACCAAAATCTAGGAGGCGCGGCAATGGCTAATTTGGCAGAGGGTGTCAAGCTTCTTACCGTCCTCGGCACGGCCGGCAAAGACCTCAGCGACATCGACTGGAACGGCCTGGGCGACAAGATCAGCTCCGTCGATTTCCGCGCGGGAGCCGGTGTGTTCTCGGATGTCGGGCGCCTGGCGCGCCAATTGGTCGAGAAATTCGGCAGCGAAAAAGTCAAAAAGCTGATGACCGAGGGGGTCGTTCCCGGAACGCCGATCATCGATTACACGATCTACGCCATCACCGCCCTGGAGCTGTTGGCCGGGTTCGGCACCCCCGACCGGGGCGACACCTTCGCGATCGGTGAGGGCAAGTTCGAGCTGATCCATGAAAGGTTGGCGTCTGCCTTTCCGGACGAGCGCTGGCGCGGCACCGGATCCGAGGCCTATGCCGCCCAGAACGCCGACCATCGCAGTCGCGCCGCGACGATGGCGGACTTGGACGCGATGATGGCGGACATCCTGAAAACCGAGGCGCACCAGGTCGTCAACCTGCGCCGGAATATGAAGACAACCAGGGACGGACTGACCGCGTGCATCGCGATTGCGCTGGCGCTCAAGGCGGTTCAGCCGGCCGACGTCGGCGAGGGCTTGTCGATCATGTTCCAACTGGTGGTATCAATGGCGGCTATCGCAGCGGTGGTCGCGTTCATCGGCGAGATGGTCGACGCGGCGCGCGACAACGCGGATCGCGTTGGCGAAGCCGTCGAGGGGTATCGCGCGGTGCAGGCGGGTGCGGTGCTACCCGATGGTCCGTTCAATTCGGCAGTCGTGACCCAAGCGGCGCAGGCCGGCAGGTTCCGGGCCGGCACTGGCGCCGAGTCCGGGGTTTCCCTCAATGTCGTTACGCCCGGCGCAACCACCGGTTCGGTGGAGGCACCCCCTCGCGTCCGCGGGCGAATTGATGAGGAAGAAATGTCCAACCACGGCGACGCAACCCCGGCGACGGCAATGCCTTCCGTGGCTCAGCTGATGGCAATCTCCGGCGGAGCGCAGAAGTCGCCCGGCCCGGCTTCAGGGCAGCGGGTCGCCAGCGTAGGTGGGCAAGCCAAGCAGGCCGCGCCGCCGGGAGAAGGGACTGCGCGCGCCGAAGCCGCCGAAGCGAGCGCCGGTGCCCAGGCCATCGCGACTGCGCCCGTCGAACGCATCGCGGCCGCGGCCGAGCGGGCCCAGAATCGCCGCGGTTAACCCGCCTCGTGGCAGCCGCCATTTCCTGGGAAGTCCTCTTTCTCCGAAGCCGTTGGCTAACTCGAAAATTCGTGCACGGACCCCGACTGGGCGGCGTTACGCTTAACGGGCGATGAATCACCGTGCAGGATTCACACGCCCCGAGGCATAACACGGAGGACCCCCAGGATGAGCATTTTCGCGCAAGCCACCAAGATCATCGGCACCCTGGCCGGAATTGCCGGCCTAGGCCAGCAGGGCGCCGGTTTGGGCCTGGGCTTGGGCGACGTTACCGGGGGCAGTTTCAGCGCTGAATACATTGCCGGCTCCGCGACCAGCTCGGCGGGCAGCCTCGGGGGCATCGGGGCTAGTCTCGCCAAGGCGCCGCTGGTGAACAAATACGATGCTTACGTACGGGGAAGTGCGCAGCGCTCGATTGATTTCAAAAACCGCATGTCGGGCGGGCGCTCCGGTAATCAAGCGGCGGTGAAAAAAGGAATCCAAGATTTCGGCAAGAGCGTAAGTCTCATCCAGTGGACCATCACGATCGTCGAGCTCTTGGAGCTGTTGACGGGGTTCGGCCCGCCTGATGAAGGGGCCGATCTGGAGAACGGGTCGCAGCAATTCGCCGAGCTTACCGAGCAACTGAAGGCGGCCCTGCCCAAAGACGGCTGGCAGGGCGAAGGTGCGGACGCCTACGCCGAACTGGGCACGCAGCTACAGGAAATCGCAGTGGCGATGGCCAAACTGGATACAGATTTGGCCACCCTGGTCAAAGACCAAGCCGAATGGGTCGTGCATATGCGTTTCGCCTTCGGATTATTGAAGGACGCGCTTTTCGTGGCCTTCGTCATCGAGATGGCCATGTTCATGGGAGTGCCGCCCGCCGGCCCGCTGGCCGCGAAAATCTTTGCGGGGACGGTCTGCGCGATTGGGATCGCGGCGGCTTTGGGCTTCCTCGGCAACTTGGCCTACTGGTCCGTCGAATACGGCAACAAGGCGAAGGCGCTGAGCGACCAATACACCGCGCTGGCCGCGGGGACGGTGCAGACCGGTTCGCCGGCGTCCGCGGTTGTGACGACATCGGAGGAGTCCTCGGTGTCCAGCTTCGAGGCCGTCTCCAACAGCATGTCCGGGATGTCCGGGGTGTCCCGGGTATCGGCCGCCCCCGCATCATCGACCGGTGCAGCTCATCGTTCCGACGACGAGCACGCCCAACCGGCGGCAGGGGTGAGCGCGGGCGCGGCTCCCGCCCCCGTTACGGCCGGCACACCCGCGAGCCCCGAGACACCCGAGGCGACGCAGCCGGCCGCGCCGACGGTCACGATGCCCACCGTGGCTCAATTGGCGCAAATGTCCGGGCAATCCTCCAAGCTTTCGAGCCAGCTGTCTCCGCACGAGGCCATGTTCAACCGGGCGATGGGTCCGCTGCAGCAGCTTGTGGAAACGGGCGAGTTGCAGAGCCAGGACGCGGCCGAAGAAATACAGGGCGAGGCGGAGGACGCCTGGGCGGGCGCAGGCGCGGGCAGCGCCGGGCGCGCACCTGTCGAGGTCGGAGCGGCCGGCGTCGACCAGGCGGGGGAATCGAGCCCGTTCGGGCGCCGGCTCTGACTCCGCGAGCTCCGTCCAGAACTGTTGTGAGCCAAGACAATAACGAAAGACAATTAGGAGACCACCCATGGCCGATGTAGTCGTCCAACCGGACCACCTAGCCAAACTGGCGACGAACCAGGACCAGGCGTCAACCCAGGCCGCTACCGCAGCGTCGGCGGCCGACAACATCGAGATCTCGACGTGGGTCAGCCACGGCGTGATCAGCGCGGCATCGAACCTTGCCTTCACCAAGGCCGCGGGTGCACGCAAGAGCACGGGTGACGCGATGAGCGCAGCCTCGAAGCAACTCGCCGAAAAGGTGCGCACGGCCAAGAGCGTCTACGCGAGCACTGACGACCAATCGGGCAAGAACATCGACAAGCAGGTGCTTGATCGCTGACCCCGGAATCGGCGCTGACCTCATCTCCACCTAGGCGGCCCAGGCCGCGGTAGCGTCGCGCGCATCCGGCCGAATAACCGTTCCTGTTGTTCCTACGGCGTTTACCGATTGTTAGCCGAATCCTTTGCGGGACGGGAAAATTCGCGCAGCGACCCCTCCCCTGACGGGGTTAGGCTCAATCTGTCGTTCTCAACATGAGTCCAACAACCGTCAGCGCGCGCGAAGGGGTGCACCGCCGTGAGTCGTCTTGCAGGTATCCACGATCTGGCCTACTGCTTCACGCGGCTGCAAGCCGGGGGCGGCGCCGCGTATTCGGGGGATTGGGTCGGACTCGGCGCGAACTTGGGCGCGCTCGCCGGCAAAGCGATGTGGTACGGCAGGAACCAGATCAAGGTCCTCGCCGACGCGTTGAAAACCCAAGGCACCAAGACCCTGCCGACGCCCACCGCAATCGTCGACGTTGCGATGGTGGCGATTTCGGCGGTCGACCTCCTCAACGGATTCTGGACCCCCGACAAGGGCGCCTCCTTCACCGGCGGCGCCGACAAATACGAAACCGTCTTCCTCTACCTCGCCGAGGCCGCCCCGGACCCGCGCGACTGGAGCGGTGACGCGGCGAAGGCCTATGCCGACGCGACCGCGGCCCTGCAGGCCCTCGTGCAGACGATGCAGGATCTCGACAAGAAGATGCAGACCCTCGTGGCCGACCAGGGGTCCGAGGTCGCCAAGGCCCACAACGCGATCGCCGTGACGCTGCTGGGTCTCGTCATCGCTCAGGGCATCGCCCTGGCCCTGTACCTGATCCCCGTCGTCGGCCACGAAATCTCGGCGGCTTGGCAGATCATCGCCGCGTTCGCGGCGTGCGCCACCGTCTTGGCCTTCGAGATGTTCACGCTGTCCAATTCCATGTCCCTGGCCCACCAGATCCACGCGGTCGCCCTTGAATACGGCGAGGTCGCCGAGAAGGCGATCCCCACCAGTTCGTTCGCCCGCATAGAGATGACCGGGGCGGAGGAGACCAAGACCGGCGACTTCGCGGCCGTCTCGAACAGCCTGTCCGCCTTCTCCGCCGCACCGACCGTCGCCTCGTTGGCCGGCCTGGCGCCGGCGGCCGGTGACTCCCCGGAGGAGCGCGGCGTCCTGGGCGCGCTCAAGGGCGAGGGCGCCGCCGCCGTGGAGACGGCGCAGACGACGCCGGTGTGGATGCCGCCCGCGCTGAGCCAAGTCACTCAGGCCTCCGGTCAGCTCGCGCAGCCGATGAACTTCGCCAACCAGATGATGGGGCAGGTTCAGCAACTCGCCTCGACGGGTCAGCCGCGGCCGAGGATGGCGCCGGCCGCCGGCGAGGAGCCCGGCGACGGGGCGGCGTTGGGCACGGCCGGCGGGGAACGCGCGCCTGTCGACGGCGCCGGGGTCGGCACCGGCGCGGCGCCGGGGACCAGCCGGCCGCAGCGGGTCCTTTAAGCCTCGCGAGTGCGGCAAAAACCGCTACGAGTCAACGCAATAGCGAGTAAAAATATCCGTTGAGGAGATTCCAATGGCAACGCTGAAGGTCGACGAAAAGTATCTCGAGCAATTGGCGACTAAACAGGGGCAAGCGGCCACCAAGGCAGAAGAAGCGGCTTCGGCTGCGAGCAATACCGAAACCGCGGTGTGGGTGACGCACGGCGTCATCAGCGGAAGCTCCAATAGTGCATTTGTCACCGCCGAGAAACAGCGCCGCGGCGCGGGCCAGAACATTCGGCAGCACGCGTCGGACCTCGCCGCGAAGTTGCGCGTCGCCAAGCAAACGTACGAGGGCGTCGACGAAGACCTGAGCGCAAACCTCAACAAACAGATGCTCAGCTGATCATGTCCGGGCCGCTCACTACCGCCGGCCTCGTCGACGATGTCGTCGGCGTGGAGGTCACTGTCGACGGCATGCTGGTGATCGCCGACCGAATGCATCTGGTCGATTTCCCGACGACACTGGGCATCCGTCCGAACATCCCCCAGGAAGAGTTGCGAGACCGCGTCTGGGATCAGGTCCAGCGCGACCTCACCGCGCAAGGGGTGCTCGACCACCAGGGACAACCCCACCCGGCGGTGGCGGCGATGGTCGACACCCTGGGGAGGCCGGACCGCAGCCTGGAGGGCCGGTGGTGGCGGCGCGATCTCGGCGGCGTCATGGTCCGGTTTGCGGTGTGCCGCAAGGGCGAGCGCCACGTCATCGCCGCCCGCGACGGCGACCTGCTGGTCCTGCAGCTGGTGGCGCCTCAGATCGGCTTGGCCGGGATGGTGACCACGGTGCTCGGCCCCGCGACGCCCGCCGACGTCGAGCCGCTGACCGGCGTCGCCGCCGAGCTGGCCACCTGCACCACCCCGGCCCAGCTGGTTCAGCACGGCGCCGCGCCCGCGTCGGCGCGCCTCTACGCCGAGATCATCAGCGACCCGACCAGCTGGGTGGAGATCATCGCCAGCCAACGCCACCCCGGCGGCACCTCCACGCAGACCGACGTCGCCGCCGGTGTCCTGGACTCGGTGCACGGCCGGCTGGTCTCCCTCCCGCGCCGCGTCGGCGGTGAGCTGTACGGCAGCTTCCTGTCCGGCACCCAAGAAAATCTGCAGCGCACGCTGGACGGCCTCATGGAGTTCCTGCCGGCGGGTGCCTGGTTCGACCGAGCCGAAGCCTCCTACGGGGCATGACCCCGAGAGTTCAGAAAGAAGGAACCATGCCGCAATACGACGACCACGACGATCTGGCCGCCCTGGATTTCTCTGCCGTCGGGACCGGCTCCGACACCCTCGAAGAGTCGGACGCCCTGGACTTCTCGGCGCCTGACGGCGATGACGAGGAGTCGGCCGTCGATGCGCTGCACGACTACGCGCCGAGCGAGCCCGAGGACGCCGAAACCGACCTCGCCGCCATCGACTCCCAGACCGACGCGGATGCGGCGCCGGACGACGAAGAGTCGCCCGAGCTGTTCACGGTGACCAATCCGCCCGAAACGGTGTCGGTCTCGGCGCTGATGGACGGCAGAACGCAGCGCGTCGAACTGTCTCCCAAAGTGACGAGCATGACCGAGGCCGAACTCGCCGAAGAGATTCTCGTCATCGCCGACCTGGCACGGCAGAAGGGCCTGGCCGCCCAGCACGACTACCTGATGGAGGACGCCTCCCTCTCGGACACCATGCGCGAGATGGGAATGGACGGCAACGACGTCGTGCGTGACTTCATGGAGAACGGCATCGGGTTGATCACGCCGGAGCAGGCCGCCGCGGCGCAGGCGGAGGTGTTCGCGACCCGATACGCGACGGATAAATGACGGAGCATCTGGCCGGCCTGTTCGAAAGCGCGGTCGGCATGCTGCCCGTGTCGGAGGCACGCGCGCTGGATTTGTTCACCGAAATCACGAACTACGACGAGTCCGCCTGCGACGCGTGGATTGGCCGGATCCGGTGCGGCGACACCGAACGGGTGACGCTGTTTCGCGCCTGGTATTCGCGGACCCATTTCGGACAACTCGCCGGAGCCGCCCAGATTTCGATGAACGCCGTGGGCGCGCGGCTCGCCATCGGCGGCCTGTACGGCGACATCACCTACCCGGCCAACTCTCCGCTGGCGATCACCATGGGCTTCGCCGTAAGCGAAGCGGCGCAAGGCAATTACGCCGACGCCATGGAGGCCGTCGAGGACACCCCAACCGCCGGCGCCGAACACCTGCTGTCCTGGGTCAAGGCGGTGATCTACGGCGAGGCGGGCCGCTGGACCGACGTGATCGACGAAGTCAGGAACGCGAGCAGGTGGCCCGACGAATTCCTCGCCGCCGCCGCCGGCGTCGCACACGGTGTCGCCGCGGCTAACCTCGGCCTGTTCACCGAAGCCGAACGCCGGCTCACCGAGGCCAACGCCACCCCGGCGGGCGAGGCGTGCGCGCGGGCCATCGCCTGGTATCTGGCGATGACGCGCCGCAGCCAGGGCAACGAAGAAGCCGCGGTGGCGCTTCTGGAATGGCTCCAGACCACCCACCCGGAACCCAAAGTCACTGCCGCGCTGAAGGATCCGTCGTACCGCCTGACGACCACCAGCGCAGAACAGATCTCCGCCCGCACCGACCCGTGGGATGCCAATACCGTCGTGGCCGACACCTCGGGCCGCGACAAGCTGCTCGCGGAGGCGGAAGCCGAGCTGGAACGGCAAATCGGGCTCACCCGGGTCAAGGAACAGGTCGAGCGCTACCGGGCGGCCACCCAGATGGCCCGGGTCCGCGCCGCGCGCGGCATGAAGGTCGCGCAGCCGAGCAAGCACATGATCTTCACCGGGCCGCCCGGCACCGGCAAGACCACCATCGCCCGGGTGGTGGCCAACATCCTGGCCGGGCTGGGCGTCATCCCCGAACCGAAGCTCGTCGAGACCGCCCGCAAGGACTTCGTCGCCGAATACGAGGGCCAATCGGCGGTCAAGAGCACCAAGACCATCGACCGCGCCCTGGGCGGTGTGCTCTTCATCGACGAGGCCTACGCGCTGGTTCAGGCGCGTGACGGGCGGACCGACCCGTTCGGGCAGGAGGCGCTGGACACCTTGCTGGCGCGGATGGAGAACGACCGCGACCGGCTCGTGGTGATCATCGCGGGTTACAGCTCGGACATCGATCGGCTGCTGGAAACCAACGAGGGCCTGCGGTCCCGATTCGCTACCCGGATCGAATTCGACTCCTACTCTCCCGAAGAAATCCTTGAGATCGCGAAAGTCATTGCCACCGCCAATGACTCGTCGATGAGTGTGGAGGCGGCCGACAATCTACTGCAAGCGGCCAAGCTGCTCAGCCAGCAGACGGTGCGCGGCAAGGCCGCGCTCGACATCGCCGGCAACGGTCGTTACGCGCGCCAGCTGGTGGAGGCCGGCGAACAGTACCGCGACATCCGGCTGACCCGCTCAGGCGATTTCGAATCCCTCGACGAGGATCGCCTCCGCGAGATCAACGGCGAGGACATGGCCGAGGCGATCGCCGCGGTACACGGACGACTCAACATCACCGAGTGACTCATGGCGGGGTTCCGGCTAACCACCAAGGTTCAGGTCAGCGGCTGGCGCTTCCTGCTCCGGCGCCTCGAGCACGCCATCGTCCGGCGCGACACCCGGATGTTCGACGATCCGCTGCAGTTCTACAGCCGGTCGGTCGCGCTCGGCGTCCTGGTCTCGGTGCTGGTCGTGGTGGGCGCACTGGCGATGGCCTACTTCAAACCGCAGGGCAAGCTTGGCAGCGGCAACCTGTTCGTCGACCGCGCCACCAATCAGCTCTATCTGATGGTGTCGGGCCAGTTGCATCCCGTCTACAACCTGACCTCGGCGCGACTGGTGCTGGGCAACCCGGCCGAACCGAAGGCCGTTAAACCCGCCGAGCTCAACAGGTTTCCCAAGGGCCAGTCGATCGGCATCCCCGGCGCCCCGTACGCCACGCCGCTGTCGTCCGACTCCTCGTCGGTGTGGGCGCTGTGCGACACCGTCACCCAGGCGGAAAGCATCGCGCCCAGCCTGCAGACCTCGGTGGTCGCGATGCCGTTGCAAATCGAGCCCGGCGTCATCGACCCCATCCTTCCGCGTGAGGCGCTGCTGGCCTCTTATCAGGGCAAGGACTGGGTGGTGGACACCCACGGCCGGCACGCCACGGATTTGAGCGATCGCCCCATGACCTTCGCCGTCGGGATCCGCGGAACCGCCAAGCCCAGCCCGCTGTCCACCGCAATGTTCAACGCGCTGCCCGACGCCGGATCCTGGCAGTTGCCCCCCATCCCCGGCGCGGGTTCGCCCAACACGCTCGGGCTTCCCGAGCAGCTGGTGGTGGGGTCGATCCTGCAAATCCACGCGGAGTCGGGCCCGCGCTACTTCGTGGTGCTGCCCGACGGCGTCGCGCCGGTGAACGCCAATACCGCCGCCGCGCTGCGCGCCATCCAGTCCTACGGGCTGGTCGAGCCTCCCGCGATGGTGCCCAGCGAGATCGTCAAAATCCCTGAGGTGGTGTATAACTCGCCGCTGCCCGACGAACCGGTGAAGATCGTGTCGCGGCCCCAGGATCCCACCCTGTGCTGGACGTGGGAACGCAAGGCCGGTGATCAGGCACCGAAGACCACCGTCCTGACCGGGCGTCATCTACCGATACCGGCATCGGCGATGAGCTCGGGGATCAAGCAAATCCAGGGCCCGGCAACGGTTTACACCGATGGCGGCAAGTACGTGCAACTGCAGTCGCCCGACCCGCGGTACGGCGAGTCGCTGTACTACGTCGATCCGCAGGGGGTGCGCTACGGGCTGCCCGACGCCCAGACGGCTTCGTCGCTGGGCCTGACCGCGCCGAAGACCGCGCCCTGGGAGATCATTCGCCTGCTCGTCGACGGTCCGGTGCTGTCGAAAGAGGCTGCGCTACTGGAACACGACACGCTGCCGGCGGACCCGAACCCGCGCAAAGCCCCGGGAGGGCCGTCATGACGACCAAGAAGTTCACCCCCACGGTCATGCGCGGTCCGCGGCTCACACCCGGCGAGATCAGCCTGACACCGCCCGAAGACCTCGGGGTGGACATCCCGCCGTCGGGTGTGCAGAAGGCCCTTCCGTACGTGATGGGCGTCTGCATGCTCGGCATGATCGCGATCATGGTGGTCACCGGCACCCGGCAGCTCTCGCCCTACATGCTGATGATGCCGCTGATGATGATCATGATGTCGATGGGCATGATGGCCGGCCACGGTGGGGGCGGCAAGAAGGTGCCCGAGATCAACGCCGACCGTAAGGAGTACCTGCGCTACCTGGCCGGGCTCCGCCCCCGCGTGACGTCTTCGGCCAGCGCGCAGGTCGCGTTCTTTGGTTTCCACGCACCGCATCCCGACGATCTGACATCGCTCATCGGGACCCCGCGGCAGTGGTCCCGCCCAGCGAACGCCGACTTCTATGCCGCCACCCGCATCGGCATCGGTGACCAGCCGGCCGTCGACCGACTGATGAAGCCGTCCGCGGGCGGCGAACTCGCCGGGCCGACCGCGGCGCCGCAGCCATACCTCGAACCCGTCGCGAATATGTGGGTGGTCAAGTTCTTGCGCACCCACGGCCTCATCCACGACTGCCCGAAACTGGTGCAGCTGCGCACCTTTCCGACGATCGCGGTCGGTGGCGACCCGGCTGGCGCGGCCGGATTGCTGACCGCGATGGTCTGCCACCTGGCCGTCTTCCATCCACCCGACCTGCTGCAGATCCGCGTGCTCACCGAGAACCCGGACGATCCGGCTTGGTCGTGGCTGAAATGGCTTCCCCACGTCCAACATCCGACCGAGACCGATGCCGCCGGCCCCGTTCGGATGATCTACACCCGCCCGGACAACCTGTCCGACCTGGCCGCCCGCGGGCCCCACACCCCCGATTCGCTGCCCGGCGGCCCATACGTCGTGGTGGTGGACCTGACCGGGGGCAAGGCCGGGTTTCCGCCCGATGGCAGGGCCGGCGTCACGGTGATCACGCTGGGCAACCACCGCGGCTCGAATTACCGCATCAGGGTCGCCGACGACGGGACCGCCGATGACCGCCTGCCGGGACAGCAGTTCCGCCAGGTGACGTCCGTCGCCGACAGCATGTCGCCCGGCCAGGCCGCCCGCATTGCGCGGAAGTTGGCGGGCTGGTCCATCACCGGCACGGTGATCGACAAGAAGGGCACCGGCATCCAGAAGAAGGCGGCGACGGAATGGCACCAGCTGGTCGGCGCCCAAAGCGTCGAAGAGGTGGTGCCGAGCCGCTGGCGGATGTTCACCGACACCGACCGTGATCGGCTCAAGATCCCGTTCGGTCACGAACTCAAGACCGGCAACGTGATGTACCTCGATATCAAAGAGGGCGCCGAATTCGGCGCCGGGCCGCACGGCATGCTGATCGGGACCACGGGGTCGGGCAAGTCCGAGTTCTTGCGCACCCTCATCCTGTCCCTGGTGGCGATGCACCACCCGGACCAGGTGAACCTGCTGCTGACCGACTTCAAAGGCGGCTCAACATTTTTGGGGATGGAGAAGCTTCCCCACACCGCCGCCGTGGTCACCAACATGGCCGAAGAGGCCGAACTGGTCAGCCGCATGGGCGAGGTGCTGACCGGCGAACTCGACCGCCGCCAGGGCATCCTGCGCCAGGCCGGCATCAAGGTCGGGGCGGCCGGAGCGCTCTCCGGGGTGGCCGAGTACGAGAAGTACCGCGAACGGGGCGCCGATCTGCCCCCGCTGCCAACGCTTTTCGTCGTTGTCGACGAGTTCGCCGAACTACTGCAAAGTCACCCGGACTTCATCGCGTTGTTCGACAGGATCTGCCGCGTCGGCCGGTCGCTGCGGGTGCACCTGCTGCTGGCCACCCAGTCACTGCAGACCGGCGGTGTGCGCATCGACAAACTGGAGCCGAACCTGACCTACCGCATCGCGCTGCGCACCACCAGTTCTCACGAGTCCAAGGCCGTGATCGGCACCCCGGAGGCGCAGTACATCACCAACAAGGAAAGCGGAGTCGGATTCCTGCGGGTGGGCATGGAAGACCCCGTCAAATTCAGCACCTTGTATACCGGCAACACCTACGTGCCGGCGGCTCGGGTGGAGACGAACGGTGAGGGCAATGGCGCCGCGCCCCACGTTGGTCCGAAAAAGGTTCGCATCCAACAGTTCACCGCCGGCCCGTTGGCGGAAGAGGTGACGGCGTAATGACGCGCGCCGGCGACGATGCAGAACTTGGTGATGTGGGGGTACCGCCCGCTCGCGGGGGAGAGGAGCGGCGCTCATGACTGTCGAATCGAAGGGCCGGGCGCTGCGCGAGGTGGTGCTCGAGCAGCTGTCCACCACCGAGTCGCGGGCCTACAAGATGTGGTTGCCCCCGCTCACCGACCCGACACCCGTGGACGAACTCATCGCCCAGGACGATCGCCAGCCCCTGCGATTCGCGCTCGGGATCATGGACGAACCGCGCATGCACCGGCAGGCGACCTGGGGGGTGGACGTGTCCGGCGCGGGCGGCAACATCGGCATCGGTGGCGCACCGCAGACCGGCAAGTCGACGCTGCTGCAAACGATGATGCTGTCGGCCGCCGCCACCCACTCACCGAGGCAGGTCCAGTTCTATTGCATCGACCTCGGCGGCGGTGGCCTCATCTATCTGGAAAACCTGCCTCACGTCGGTGGGGTGGCGACCCGATCGGAGCCCGACCGCGTCATGCGCGTGGTCGCGGAGGTGCAAGCCGTTCTGCGGCAACGGGAAGCGACCTTCAAAGAGCACCGTGTCGGTTCGATCGCCGCCTATCGGCAACTGCGCGAGGACCCGAACCAACCCGTCGCGGCCGACCCGTTCGGTGACGTTTTCCTGGTCATCGACGGGTGGCCGGCGTTCGTCAGTGAATTCCCCGATCTCGAGTCCCAAGTCCAGGACCTCGCCGCGCAGGGCCTGTCGTTCGGAGTCCACGTGGTGATCACCACGCCGCGATGGACGGAACTGAAGTCACGAGTCCGTGACTACCTCGGCACCAAGATCGAATTCCGGCTCGGCGACGTCAACGACACCCAGATCGACCGGGCCACCCGGGAGATTCCGGCGAATCGGCCGGGCCGCGCGATGTCGTCGGAAAAGCACCACTTGATGATCGGTGTGCCCCGGTTCGACGGCGTGCACAGCGCCGACAACCTCGTGGAGGCGATGACCACCGCGGTGAATGAGGTTGCGGCCCAACACACGGAGCAGGCTCCGAGGGTCCGGGTGCTGCCGGAGCGGATTTACCTCTACGAGCTCGACCCGAACCCCCCCGGGCCGGACTCCGACTACCGCACGCGCTGGACAATTCCGATCGGGCTGCGCGAGGCGGATCTGTCGGTAGCTCACGCGCACATGGACAGCACGCCGCATTTGTTGATATTCGGCGCCGCCAAAGCGGGCAAGACCCGTACCGCCCACGCCATCGCGCGCGCCATCTGTGCGCGTAACAGTCCACAACAGGTGCGGTTCATGCTCGCCGATTACCGCTCGGGGCTGTTGGATGCGGTGCCGCAGAGCCATCTGCTCGACGCCGGTGCGATCAACCGCAACAGCACGACGCTCGACGAGGCCATCAAAGCCTTGGCCTTCAACCTGCAGAAGCGGTTGCCGCCGGCCGACCTCACCACCGCACAATTGCGCGCCCGGTCGTGGTGGAGCGGATTCGATGTGGTTCTCCTTGTCGACGACTGGCACATGATTGTCGCGGCCTCCGGAGGGATACCGCCAATGGCGCCGCTGGCACCGTTATTGCCGGCCTCTTCGGACATCGGGTTGCACATCATTGTCACCTGCCAAATGAGCTCCGCTTACAAGGCGACTATGGACAAGTTCGTCGGGGCCGCGTACGGCGCGGGATCGCCCACCCTGTTCCTGTCGGGCGACAAGCAGGATTTCCCGTCGAGGGACATTCAGGTCAAGCGCAGGCCCCCTGGCCAGGCATTTTTCGTTACCCCGGAAGGAAAGGAGGTCATCCAAGCCGCCTACCTAGATCCCCCAGAAGAAGTGCACTCAGCACCTCCAGGAGGCGGTTACGATTATCCCAGCGCCCAGTAAGAAGCACTGGACCGCCGCCCGCTAAACGAGTCGAGACTGCGTCGTCGAAAGCGTTGTTTTGCCCTAATTGAATAGTTTATTGCGCGCGGAAGTACAGAAGAGGTTCGCAAATGCCAGAAATGACACTTGGCCCAACACTTGTCGATATTGGCCGGGCTTTGACCGCCAATAGCGTCCGGCATTTGGCGGGCTTGGCGTCCGGTACTGATTTGCCCCTCGCGCGAAGCGCCTCGGGACGCTTCGCCGTACCGGCCGGCTTAGTGAGATAGCCCAAAAGCGAACGCAGACAAGGGGACTGGATAACCATGTTGTGGCACGCGATGCCACCGGAGCTGAACACCGCACGGCTGATGGCCGGAGCGGGTCCGGTGCCGATGCTGCAGGCCGCCGCCGGCTGGGAAGCGCTGGCGGGCGCCCTGGAGACGCAGGCGCTGGAGTTGTCCACCGCATTGGTTTCCCTCAAGGCGTCGTGGACCGGGATGAGCAGCGAACGCGCCATCGCGGCGACCATGCCGATGGTCGCCTGGCTGCAGACGGCCGCCCAGCAGGCTCAGCAGCGGGCGACGCGCGCCGCGGCCCAGGCCGCGGCGTACACCAAGGCGCTGGCGATGACGCCCTCGCTGCCGGAGATCGCGACCAACCACATCACCCACGCGGTTCTCACCGCCACGAATTTCCTTGGCATCAACATGGTGCCGATCGGACTGAACGAGACCGACTATTTCGTCCGCATGTGGAATCAGGCGGCGATCGTGATGGACGTCTACCAGATGGAGACCATCGCGAACACCACCTTCGAGCCGCTCCCGCCCATCAAGCCGATCCTGCAGCCGGCCGTGGGTGAGGCGGTGACCACCGCGGCCCTGGGCACGCTCTCGGCCGTCGGCTCCGAGGCCATTCCCGCCGCCATGCGCGCGCTGTCGGAGGTCGAGGACGAGGTTCCCGAGACGCCGCCCGAGGTTGGGGTGCCGGTCGAGGAGCCCGCCATGCCGTTCCCGGGACAGGGGCAGCTGGGCGGCCCGATGCAGCAGCTGATGCAGCCGCTGCAGCAGCTCAGCTCGATGGCCGGCCAGAACGGCGGCATGGGCGACCACCCGCTCGGTGACAAGCTCGGCGACAAGCTCGGCGACCTGGCCGGCAAAGACCGGCAGCTGGGCCTGCTCGGGGCGAGCCCGCTCTCGACGCATCCATTGGCGGGCGGATCGGGCCCGAGCGTCGGCATGGGCCTGATGCGCTCGGAAGCACTGCCCGGTGCGGGCGGCACCGCGCCCCGCACCTCGTTGATGAGCCAGTTGATCGACAAGCCGGCGCAGGTCACGGCGCCCGCCGGTGCGGGTGCCGGCTCGTCGGCCGCGGGAGGCGCGGCCCCCGTCGGGATGGGCAGCGCCGCCGCCGGTCAGTCGGCGCAGGCCGGCCGGCCGGGTCTGGCCTCCCCCGCGATGCTCGCCACGCGCCCGGACGAGGCCGACGACGTCGACTTCGAGCACGAGGACGACTGGTGAGCGCCCACAGAAAGAGACTTCCCGGCCGCCCGGGCCGGAAGACTTGCCATCACTTGGCGAGGACAGGAAACAGAGAAAGTAGTCCAGCATGGCAGAGATGAAGACCGATGCCGCTACCCTCAGCGCGGAGGCTAGCAACTTCGACAGGATCTCCGGTGAACTCCAGCGAGTCATCCAGACCGTGGAGTCGACCGGGGGCGAGTTGGCCGGCCACTGGCGCGGTCAAGCCGGCACCGCCGCGCAGCAGGCGTTGACGCGCTTCCACGAAGCGGGCCAGGCCCAGATCAAGGCGCTCAGCGAGATTTCGCAGAACATCCACGGCGCCGGCATCCAGTACTCCTCGGCCGACGAGGAACAAGCCAGTTCTCTGTCGTCGCAGATGAACTTCTGACCCCCATCACCCCCTCAGCAACACAAAGAAACGGAGCAACAATATGTCGGAACAGTCATGGAATTTCGCCGGGATCGAAGCGGGATCCAGCTCGATCGCGGGCGCCGTCCAGACCACGCAGGGTCTTCTCGACGAGGGCAAAAGTTCCCTCGCCAAGCTGGCCGAGGCGTGGGGCGGCAGCGGTTCGGAGGCCTACCAGCAGGTCCAGCGGAACTGGGACGAGACCTCCGCTGAGCTCAACGCCTCGTTGCAGGCGCTCTCGCAGCGCATCACCGAGGCCAGCCAGGCGATGGCTCAAACCGAATCCGGCGTCACGGGCATGTTCACGTAAGACGATGGCGAGCGGCGAAGCACGAGATTGGGCCACGTCGACCTAACGGGAGACCTAGGCTCGTCTCGTGCTTCCTCGCATGAACGAGTTTGACGAAAGGGTTTGATGGCGGCCGACTACGACCGGCTCTTCCAATCCCTCGAGGGAGTGGAAATTGCGGATGAGGCCACGGCGCAGACGGAGTTCGACGTCAATGCGCCGGTTTCGATGCCGCCCATCCCGCCCATCCTGGCTGAATTGCCGTACCAGGCC
>NZ_LZJX01000116.1:0-685 GCF_001667595.1 Mycobacterium sp. E2989
ATCGTGCTGCTGTCCGACGGCAAGGAGAACAAGCCGTCCAACCCCAGCGACCCGCACGACGGGGCCTACACCGCGGCGCGGCTGGCCCGCGACGAAGGGGTGCCCATCTCGACGATCTCGTTCGGCACGCCGTACGGCACCGTCGAGTACGAGGGCGCCACCATCCCGGTTCCCGTCGACGATCAGACGCTGAAGAAGATCTGCGAGATCACCGACGGCCAGTCGTTCCACGCCGACAGCCTGGAGTCGCTGAAGGACGTCTACGCGACCCTGCAGCGCCAGATCGGCTACGAAACCGTCAAGGGCGACGCCAGCCTGGCCTGGATGCTGCTGGGGGCCGTCGCGATGGCCGGCGCCGTCCTGGCCGGCCTGTTCCTGAACCGCCGGCTGCCCTCCTGAGCGATCAGACCGGCAGCCGCCGGTTGATCAGCAGCGCCAGCGCCGTCGCGATCAGGGCGGTGAGCACGCCCAGGCGCAACCACCCGGCACTGCCGGGACCCGGCACGGTGCGGTAGCCGATGTCCTTCTCGATGGCGTTGTAGCTCTTGGACAGCTCGTCGACGGTGCCGGCGGTGTAGGACTGCCCGCCGGACAGCTTGGCGATCATCTTCATCTGGTCCGTCGATACCGGCACCGCGACCCGCTGCCCGTCCATCTCGATCTCGCCGGTCTTGGTGCCGAACGA
>NZ_LZJX01000117.1:0-556 GCF_001667595.1 Mycobacterium sp. E2989
ACGACGCCCGGGTCAGCCGGGACCGGGTCCGGGTCCGCCAGCGCCGGAGCCGCGCTCAACACCAGGGACAAACCCACGACAGAAGCCAATCCGGCGGCGTTCAGGGCGGCCAACAGCCGCCCGCGCGTCCAGCCCGACATATGCATCCCTCCACGCTCGAGTTCCTGACACAGTGTGGCATAGGGGGCACGCCAGCTAACAAATTCAGACCCGCGCGGCGGCCGTTCAAGCGGGCATTTACGCCGCCTGAGCTGGCCCGCTATGAATCCCGTGAGCTTGTCGGCGCAACGTCCAGCGCCCGACGGTTGGCCGCCGCGCCCACCAGCGCGACCGCCATCAACCCGGCCGACGCGGCCAGCATGAGTACCACGCTGCGCTCGTACAGCAGCCCACCCACCAGCGCGCCCGCCATGATGCCCACCTGGAAGGCCGTCACGTAGAGGCCCGACGCCCCGTCGGGATCGTCGGCCCCGCTGCGCATCGCCGCGGACTGCATCATCGGCGAGACGGCGGTGGCCATCGCCCCCCAGAGCACGATCGCGGCCGTCCCGATCAG